>CADBMW010000120.1 GCA_902795855.1 uncultured Lachnospiraceae bacterium | reverse complement strand
TCTGCAGCAAGCTATAAGGTAGTAAAGGCTGGCGATAAGGATATTACCGGAGCAGTTGAGTTTATTAAACCTGACAGTGATGCCAATAAGAAATTTACTGTTCCTTCAACTATTACCTCTGATGGTGTTACATATGAGGTTACATCAATTGGTGATGGTGCATTCCTGAAGAATAAGAAGCTTACGGATGTTGTGATTTCCGATAAGGTACAGAAGATTGGTAAAAATGCATTTAAAGACTGTAAGAGTCTTAAGAAGATTCAGGTTAAGACAAGCGTTCTTACAGAGGTAGGCGCTAATGCCCTTAAGGGAATCAACAAGAAGGCAGTAATAAAGGTTCCTAAAAAGAAGAAGGATGTATATAAGGTTCTTTTCAAGAAGAAGGGACAGAAAAAATCTGTTAAGATCAAATAAAAAATAACTTGACAATACTTATGTAAATATTGTAATATTAACGAACGTGTGAAGGGAAAACCTTCTATACATCGCATATGTCGATGTAATATCAAGCAGAGTATCCACTCTCACCTTGAGTTGCAAATAGGCGGCCGGGTTAATAGTTCGAAGTATTATAAGTAAGTATATGCTTGTTTATAATGTTTATTTGGATGACTAATTAAGTGGATATTCTATGAATATCCACTTTTTTAATGTTATGGAGGGTAAAGCAATAGACTACTTAATTAATGAACAGATTCGTGACAAGGAAGTAAGAGTTATCGGAGCTGAAGGAAACCAGCTGGGGATTATGAGCATTCAGGAAGCCAGAGAGGCAGCTGAAGAGGCTGGGCTTGATCTGGTTCGCGTTTCACCAAACGCTAAACCACCTGTTTGCAAGATCATTGATTATGGTAAATTCCGTTACGAGATTTCACGTAAAGAGAAGGAAGCAAAGAAGAAACAAAAGACTGTAGAAATCAAAGAGGTACGTCTGTCACCTAATATTGAGGAAAATGACCTGAATACAAAGATCAATCAGGCAAGAAAGTTCCTTTCAAAGGGTAACAGAGTAAAGGTAACTCTCAGATTCAGAGGAAGAGAGCTGGCATATGTTAATCAGAACAAGCCACTTCTTGATGGTTTTGCAGAGCAGCTTTCTGATATTTCTGTTATAGATAAGCCGGCAAAGTTTGAAGGTCGTAGTATGACCATGTTCCTTGCCGCAAAGAATAAATAATACATGTTAATAATTTCGATAATATCGAAATCGTATATAAAAGGAGGAAAAAGAGATGCCAAAGTTAAAGACAAAGAGGGCAGCAGCTAAGCGTTTTAAGGTAACAGGTACCGGAAAGCTTAAGAGAAATAAGGCTTACAAGAGTCATATCCTTACAAAGAAGACTACTAAGAGAAAGAGAAATCTTAGAAAGGCTACTATGACTGATAAGACAAATGAAAAGAATATGAAGAAGATCTTACCATATTTATAAGATCAGGTAAGGATAGGAGGAAACTAAAATGGCAAGAATTAAAGGCGGTATGAACGCTAAAGCAAAGCACAATAAAACACTTAAGGCAGCTAAGGGATATAAAGGTGCCAGAAGTAAGCAGTATAGAGTAGCTAAGCAGTCAGTTATGAGAGCAAACGCTTCTGCATTCGCAGGACGTAAGGAGCGTAAGAGAGATTTCCGTAAGCTTTGGATAGCTCGTATTAACGCAGCTGCAAGATTAAATGATATTTCTTACAGCCAGCTTATGCATGGTCTTAAATTAGCAGGAGTAGATATGAACCGTAAGATGCTTTCAGAAGTAGCTATAAGCGATCCTGAAGGTTTCACAAAGCTCGTAGAAGTTGCAAAGGCAGCTCTTGCATAATTAGTATCCGGCGTATTGTTGGATTACCATGCTTTCAGATATATGATACTTTATGTCCCGTAGAGAATTTCTCGCGGGACATTTTTTTGCCTTATAGGAAACTAAAATATATCGCTGGCTGTATTTTGGGAGGTGGATATATGTCACAATTAAGTGTTTCAAATCTTACATTCTGCTATGATGGCAGCTTTGATAATATATTTGAAAATGTTTCATTTTCCGTAGATACGGATTGGAAGCTTGGATTTATAGGCAGGAACGGAAAGGGAAAGACAACCTTCCTGAATCTGCTTCTGGGTAAATATGAATACAGCGGGAGTATATCAGGTAATACTACCTTTGATTATTTCCCCTACGTAATAAGTGATGATAATCTGGACAGAACCATGGATGAAATGAGCTATGAGTGGAAGCCCATGGCTGAAAGCTGGAGGATTATCTGCGAGCTGGGGAATATGGGAGTTGATCCTGAGATAATGTACAGACCCATCAGATCCCTGAGTCATGGAGAAAGAACCAAGGCCATGCTTGCTATTCTTTTTTCGGGTGAAAATGAATTTCTTCTGATTGATGAACCTACAAATCACCTGGATAAAGGCGGAAGAGATATAATAACCGAATATCTGAAGCTGAAGAATGGATTTATACTGGTTTCTCATGACAGGAAGCTTCTGGACGATGTATGTGATCACATGCTGGTTCTGAACAGAGAGACCATAGAGGTTGTATCGGGGAACTTCAGTTCCTGGTGGGAGAATAAACAGCGTATGGATGCTTTTGCAGAATCTGAAAACAGGAAGCATCTAAAGGAAATAGGAAAGCTGAAAACCGCCGCTGACAGAGCCTCCAGATGGGCTGATAAGAATGAGAGTACCAAGATAGGCTTTGATCCCATTAAAGAACCGGATAGAAATGCATCTACACGCTCATACATAGGTGCTAAGACCAAGAAGATGCAGTCCAGAGTAAAGAATCTGGAAAAGCATATAGACAGAGAAATTGCCCAGAAGGAAGGGCTTCTGAAGGACGTGGAAAAGGTAGCTGATCTTAAGCTGAATCCTATGAAGCATCATAAGAATTGTCTGATTGACTGCCGGGATCTGGCTTTAGGATTTAAAAATGTAAATGAAGAAAATGATGAAACTTTAAATGGAAATGTTAGATTTATTCTCAGGGATATTACATTTCAGCTTAAAAATGGTGAAAGAGTTTTTCTTGCTGGAAAAAACGGATGCGGTAAATCAAGTCTTATAAAGGCAGTTTTGAGGAAAGCAAACTATATAGGTGCAGGAGAGGATAAAGAATCTTCCCTTGTTACATCAGGAAGACTTGAAGTGGCAAGTGATATGACTATATCTTATGTAAACCAGGATACATCCTTTTTGAAGGGAAACCTAAAGAACTATGCCCAGGATAACAATCTGGATTACAGCCTTCTTCTTACGCTGCTTCGTAAGCTGGATATGGAAAGAGTTCAATTTGAAAAGAATATGGAGGATTTTTCCGAAGGTCAGAAGAAAAAGGTGCTTCTGGCATCAAGCCTGCTGACACCGGCACATCTTTACATCTGGGATGAACCACTGAACTACATTGATATATTTTCCAGAATGCAGCTAGAAAAGCTAATAAATGAATTCGGCCCAACTATGCTTCTGGTAGAACATGATGATGCATTCCGAGATAACATAGCAACCCAGACCATAATCCTTGGATAGGATTATGGCCCGGGTGGGAATGGGTTTATTATATTTTGAAAAATTTTTGAAAAAATTTAAAGTTATGTATTGACATTCAATTCTAAAAATGATAATATAGCGTTCGTGCTGTGAGAGCAGTATGAAATGAATAAGCGAAATGCGGGAGTGCTGGAATTGGCAGACAGGCTAGACTAAGGATCTAGTGTTGGCAACGACGTGTGGGTTCAAGTCCCATCTCCCGC
>CADBMW010000119.1 GCA_902795855.1 uncultured Lachnospiraceae bacterium | reverse complement strand
TTTTCAGAAGAGCTGTTCCTGGATATGATGGATTTTCTTCTGCTATATAACCTTTCAATGCATTCCCTTTGCAAGGTTCAGGTTCTGGGACTCACCTTTGAACAGGATTTTTCCGGAAGAAGGGGAGATGACAAGGATAGCCTTATCAGAAGATTTGATATATATAAAAAGGACTTTTCAAAATACTGTGAGCTTACAAAAAGAGGAAGCCTTTTCAGAAATGTGGGGATAATCAAGAGACGTATTGCCATTGAACATAAAGCAAGGAGATAGGATGAATAAGGACATAGGGGTTATATTTGATTTTAACGGTACCTGCATTTTCGATGGGAAGTATCATAATATATCCTGGCAAAGATATATTGAGGAGCTTTCTCTTCAGCCTGTCTCTGACAGAGATATGAGTGTATGGATCGCAGGGAAGAATCCTAAGGAAATTCTGGAACATTTTCTGGGGTATGAACTTAGTGACAACATGATAGATCAGTTCTCCGAAGAAAAGGAAAGGATTTATCGTTCGCTTATAATAAAGGATAATGTGGAGCTGGCTCCCGGACTTGAAAGCTTTTTGAATTACCTGCTTCTGGCTCAGATACCAAGAACCATTGCTACAAATACTGATCTGGGAAATATGAATCTGTATTTCGAAAGATATGATCTGGGCAAATGGTTCAGATGGGAGGATGTGGTTATAGGAGCCGGAAACATGCCTATTAAACCAAGTCCTGAGATTTATCTTGCAGCTATTAATAAACTGGGACTTCCTGCTGAGAAAATAGTAGCCTTTGAGGATTCGGAGTCCGGAGTTAAAGCTGCATATGCTGCGGGAATCCGCCATATAATAGCGGTAACTGGAGACAGCTGGAATACAAGTCTTATAAAGATGGATGGTGTATATGCATCCATAAAAGACTTTACTGAACTGAATCCGGATAATTTTTAATTAAAAACCGTTAAAACATCATTTCTTTTGATGAAATGTTCTGAGAAATATGATATACTGACCTTTCGGGAAGTTAATTAAGGAGGCCGGGCTTTGGAAGATAATAATAAAGAAAAGAAATTTTCGTTAATTGATATAAAACAAATGCTTACTCTTGCTGGGGCAGGCTGTATTATAGTCGTGTTCTTTCTTTTTGTAGGCCGCCTGGGAATTCTTCTTGATTGGTTTGGAAAAATAATGAAGGCCATGACTCCAATCCTTATAGGTTGTGTCATAGCATTTCTGCTAAATCCTATAGTTAACAGATTCAGAATGAGCTTCAGGGAGATATTCTATAAAAGATTTCCTAATGTAAAGAAAAAGAAGCTCAATAAGGCTTCAGATATTCTGTCTGTTATAATAGCTGTTGTATTCTTTCTTGCTGTTATCGCAGCTTTGTTCTGGATACTTATACCAAGTCTTTATGAAAGCTTTAACAAGCTCTATGAAAACATAGACGAATATTCTTCGAATATTGAAAAGCTGGCTAAGAGAATCGTTAAAGATAATCCGGATGTTGTAAATATCATTAATAATTATCTTGGCGGAATTGAGAGCAATCTGAGAAGTATACTTAAAGAAAAACTGCTTCCTAATATGGACAGTATAGTAAAGGCTATATCAAACGGAATAGTTGGTGGTCTGAAGCTGGTTCTCAATTTTGTAATCGGTATTATCGCTTCAATTTACATTCTGCTGAGCAAGGATACCTATTCAGCTCAGGGTAAAAAAGTGATATATGCCATATTTAAGCGTGAAAAAGGAAATAAGATACTTGGAGCCATAGATTTTATAGATTCCATTTTCAGTGGATTCATAAATGGAAAGATCGTGGATTCAATCATCATTGGCGTTATCTGTTTTGTTTTCTGTACTATAGTGAATATGCCTTATGCAGTGCTCATCAGCGTTGTCATAGGTGTTACAAATATCATTCCGTTCTTCGGTCCTTTCATAGGTGCCATACCTTCAGCAGTACTAGTGCTTGTTGAATCACCGAAAATGTGTCTGGTATTCATTATATTCATAATCATTCTTCAACAGGTAGACGGAAATATCATAGGACCACTTATTCTGGGAGATTCCATCGGACTATCCAGCTTCTGGGTACTCTTTGCAATTCTTGTGGGTGGAAATCTCTTTGGGTTTGCAGGAATGATACTTGGAGTTCCAACCTTTGCATGTATATATGCACTCCTGACCATATTCCTGAAAAATGGATTAAACCGAAATGATCTGCCAAATAATACAGAATACTTTGTTGCTCTAAGGGGCTTTGACGATGACGGAAACCCCATCAGAGGCCCGAAGAAAAGATTTGAAACATCCAGATCCAAGAAGGAGAGAGAGAAGAAACTTGAACAGCTTCATCATTCCAAGGAATTTATAGATAAGATGACTCATCATGAATCCAAGGATAATAAGGATAATAAAAAGAATAATAAATAGTTTATTATAAGTTATATATAAAGGAGATATTAAAAACAATGGCAAAATTTGATCATAAGCTGATCGAGGCAAAATGGAATCAGAAGTGGGAGGAGAATCCGGTTAATGTAAATGACGGTAAGAAACCTAAGTATTACTGTCTGGATATGTTCCCTTATCCTTCAGGAAACGGACTTCATGTAGGTCACTGGAGAGGATATGTTATATCTGATGTTTGGAGCCGTTATCAGATGATGCATGGAAAATATGTTATTCACCCAATGGGTTGGGATGCATTTGGTCTTCCTGCAGAAAATTACGCTATAAAAAATGGTGTTCATCCATCAATCTCAACAGCAAAGAATGTGGCTGCCATCAAGAAGCAGATAAAGCAGATTTCTGCTATATATGACTGGGATATGGAAGTAAATACCACAGATCCTGATTATTTCAAATGGACGCAGTGGATATTTGTACAGATGTTTAAGAAAGGTCTTGCTTATGAGAAGGAAATGCCAATTAACTGGTGCCCTTCATGTAAGACAGGTCTTGCAAATGAAGAAGTAAAAGATGGAAAATGTGAGCGTTGCGGCGCTGATGTTACCAAAAAGAACCTTCGTCAGTGGATGCTGCAGATCACTGCTTATGCAGACAGACTTCTTGCTGATCTTGATAAGCTTGACTGGCCAGAGAAGGTTAAGAAGATGCAGTCTGAATGGATTGGTAAATCTCAGGGTGCAGAGGTTAATTTTCCTGTAGATGGAAGAGATGAGGTTATCACAGTTTATACAACAAGACCTGATACTCTTTACGGTGCTACATTCATGGTTCTGGCTCCTGAGTCAGAGCTTGCTTCAAAGCTTTATACTCCTGAAACAGAGGAAGCTGTTAAGGACTATATTTATAAGACATCACTTAAGTCATCCATAGACAGAATGGCTGATAAGGAAAAGACAGGTGTGTTTACAGGCTGCTATGCTATAAATCCGCTTAATGGAGCTAAGACACCTATCTGGCTTTCTGATTATGTACTTGCTGATTATGGTACAGGAGCTATCATGTGCGTTC
>CADBMW010000118.1 GCA_902795855.1 uncultured Lachnospiraceae bacterium | reverse complement strand
TCTTTAGAACCAAACTTCTTTCCGTTTACTTCCTCCATCTTTGCTACGCCTTCCATAACCTGAGTCATGATCTCATCGTTAATCTGACGTCCATCCTCATAGTACTGTGTACAAGCTTCTGTTGTAACAGTAAATCCCTGTGGAACTGGAAGACCAATCTTAGTCATCTCAGCAAGGTTACAACCTTTACCACCAAGAAGATTACGCATGGTCATGTCGCCTTCGCTAAACATATAAACCCATTTTGCCATTTTTTAGACCTCCTAAAAAGAATTAATATTTTTTCGGAAACTAAGAAAAATATGATAATTAAACCCCAAATCCCCTAGAGTCCGTAACTGCTTGAAATTATAACACAGAATTTCTGATAAATGAATACAAAAATTATATTATTTTTTTCATATTGCAAAATTTTAAAGCGAATTATTTTACAGTAACTTTTATTTTTTTCATTATGCCATTTTGAGCGAATACATATACTTCGCAATTACCCTTTGAGATACCTTTTATCTCGCCTTTGTTACTTACAACAGCTACCGCTTCATTGCTGCTCTCATACATAACAGCACGATGTTTCTTTACCTTAAGCTTTTTGTCAGCAGGCCTTTCCTTCGCTTTTAGCTTAAAGGTCTTATTGACATTGATGCTCACCTTGTTCTTTTTAGCCTTTGTAGATATTAAACCGGTATTCCCCACCTTTCCTCCTAGGGTGGCAGCATGAACAGCTCTGGAAACAGAAATGACTTTTCCTGCATTATCATATGCAACTACAATATACTTATAATATGTTCCCTTCTTCAGCTTTTTCTGAGTGTAATTCATCTTGGTCACATCAGCTATTTTCCTATATTTATTCTTAGCACCGCATTTATTACCATAGATAATATATCCTTTAGCCGAAGGCACCTTCTTCCAGGAAATCTTAATTCTGTTTTTTGAAGCCTTGGAAGCCTTAGCCTGTAAAACTGAGTAGGTGCTTTCTGACGGATCATTATCATCAGGAAGGTTTTTGAGCTTTTGTTCCATTTGTTCTACAGTCAGTTTTTCTGTATCTGTCTTTGCACTTGCAGGAGCCACCGCAGTCTGTGGATTAGCCGGCTGAGGATTCTCCGATCCGCCTCTACCCTTCACATCCACATCTAATACACTGGCAAAATTGCCGTATTTATCCTTCAGAGAATGTTCTACCATGGTGCCGCCTTCCGGCTTATACATCTGGTAAGCATCACCTATCTGAAGCTCACCGGCACTTAAAGCCCTGTCAGCTTCCAGATAAACTTTATTATCAATCAGAATCTTCCCATAACAAGCCAAGGCGTATTGTGATACTTTAACACTAAGATTTCCCTTGATAGTCAGATCGCCTTCACAAACTACACCGACTTGAAGCCCCGGGTCACTGAGATCCATATCCCCTTCAATAATAAGCGACTCCTTTGAAGAAATCCCGGCATAAGTCTCGTCATCTTTTATTATACCTTTAACCCCGGACAGCTTAAGTGTCTTTGTTTGAGGATCATATGTGGCCGAGCCCTGTCCCGCAGGAAACGCAGGTATATTATCATTATTTGCAGAGGTCACTTCGCAGTTTCCGATCTTCAGCTTATAATCCACTATACGTATAAATACATAGTATGGTATATTTCCATTTTTATCTATAATATCGCCTTTATCTTTATCATAGGTTCCCATTTCAGGATCTACAAAAACCATACCCTTCGCCATTTCCATTCCTTTTTTGGCTTCAACTACATGGTAGCCACTATCTATTTCTTTATCTAAGTAGAAATGGAACTCACCGGCATTAATTGCAAATTGGCCATTTTGACAAAAAACACCACGGATATAATAATCTTCGCCGGCGGGAGGTACATTGCTGGCATTTATATATACATCAACATCTAAGGATCCGCCATTTACATTTATTCCTCCGGAGGAATATAGACCAACAGCTTTATACATTTCATTTTCAGCATATAAATTGATATTTAAGTCAGCATCTATATTGATATTTGCATATTGTTTACTATGTATCATTATAAATCCTGTAGAACACCATAAAGAAACATACGCATTTCCCGTTACATTCAAAGCACTTTTAGGAGAATAACTGATAAACTCCCCCTCTGTATTATTATCATCAATATTCACATCACAGAAATCAAGAGTTTCTGTCTTAGGATCAAAGGAAGCGATACCATCATCAGTTCCCGGAATATTATATCTGTTAAAGGAATTAACTAAACAATCTTTAAAATACAGACCATAATCCTCTCCAAAGCCAACTATACCTACAGTTTTTACCGCATTATCTGTATCTACATCCACAAAATAATTATCATTACTCTCTTCGTCATCATCCTGATTGACAAGCACAGGTTTTTCGCCATCTTTTTGCTGTACCATGTTTTCATTAAGTTTTATTCCATTTTTAGCATAGATAGCATATTTATAATCCTTACTCATTGCCTTTACAGTTATCATTCCATTTTTGAAATCAGTCTTTTTTTCACTGTACAGCCCCCATTGGCCTGCAGTAAAGTTCATGGTTCCATTTATAATCGTAGTATTACCTTCCGAATAAACTGCACATGTGTTTGCAGTAATATTTATAGCTCCTTCAAGTCTCAAATCCCCCTTACAATATAACCCAATATCTGCAGAAGTCTGAATATCACATGCACCTTGTACTGTCAGACTGTCTTCCAGTGAACAAATTGAGATTTTTTTAAGTTTATAAGTATGATATTTAATATTATTAAAACCATTATAATCACAAACATTTAAGGTTTTAGTTTCCGGATCATATGAAGCCCTTCCTTTATAACCAAAAAGAAAGCTCAGATCATCTTTGTTTTCATCATCAATCTGAACGCCATTTACCCACACATTATATGTTTTCACTTCCTGGGCCAAAGCAGTATTAGATGGAATAACCGAAAAAGCAAATGACACAACCATCATTACTGCCATGAAAACAGCCAGTCTATTTTTCTTCAAACCTTTCATTCTAAATCCACCTCATCATTTTAATTAATCAACTAAAATTATATCATTATCCTTAGAAAAGAAAATCCGGAAATTTAAATTAAATCTCCGGACCTTTATTCCAATTTTTCTTTATTATAATGCAAGTTTAAAATGCAAGTTTTTCTTCAAAGTATGCCTTCAGGTCTTCGATCTTAATTCTTTCCTGCTCCATGGAATCACGGTCACGTACTGTTACCGCTCCATCCTCTTCAGAATCAAAATCATAAGTAATGCAGTATGGAGTTCCTATCTCATCCTGACGACGATATCTCTTTCCGATGGCTCCTCTGTCATCATATTCACAGTTCCAGTACTTGCTAAGCTCAGCGTATACCTTTTCTGCACCTTCACCCAGCTTCTTTGAAAGTGGGAATACACCAATCTTAACAGGTGCGATTGCAGGATGGAAATGAAGAACTGTACGAACATCATTTTTCTCAGCATCAAGCACTTCTTCATCATATGCTTCACAAAGGAACGCAAGTGTTACACGGTCAGCACCAAGTGAAGGCTCAACAACATATGGAATATACTTCTCATGAGACTCATCATCGAAGTATTCCATAGGTTCACCTGAAGTGTTCTGATGCTGTGTAAGGTCATAATCAGTTCTTGAAGCAATTCCCCAAAGCTCGCCCCAGTCGGTGAATGGGAAAGCATATTCTATATCTGTTGTATGATCAGAATAGAATGAAAGCTCCTCCTGATCATGATCACGAAGTCTTAAATTCTCTTCTTTAATACCAAGAGATTTAAGCCATTCAAAACAGAAGCTTCTCCAGTAATTGAACCACTCAGTCTGTGTTCCCGGCTTACAGAAGAACTCAAGCTCCATCTGCTCAAACTCACGTGTT
>CADBMW010000117.1 GCA_902795855.1 uncultured Lachnospiraceae bacterium | reverse complement strand
TTATAAATTTGCTGCTCAGGCTGTTCTTGGAAGTGCAAAGATGGTACTTGAAACAGGTAAGCATCCGGGTGAACTTAAGGATATGGTCTGCTCGCCGGCAGGAACAACTATTGAGGCGGTAAAAGTCCTTGAAAAGGAAGGCTTCAGAGCAAGCATCATCGATGCTATGGAAGCCTGTGCTGATATTTCACGAAAGCTTTAATGGATTAATCTTATATAAATTAGAGAGGGTTCACTAACTATATGAGTTCGTTGCATTAATAAAAACTTCAGCAATAGAAGGAATTGGGAAACATGAAAACTCCTGAGCTTACAACCCTATGCTATATTGAAAAGGATGGAAAATATCTGATGATGCATAGGGTGAAAAAGAAAAATGATATAAATAAGGATAAATACATCGGAGTGGGCGGCCACTTTGAATATGGAGAAAGTCCTGATGAATGCCTTCTCCGAGAGGTAAAAGAAGAAACCGGACTGGTACTAACCAGTTACAGAGCCAGAGGTATTATCACATTTATATATGGTGACTCAGTGGTGGAATACATGCATCTTTACACAGCCGATGGCTTCGAAGGAGAGATAATAGACTGCGACGAAGGCACCCTGGAGTGGATAGACAAGGACGCTGTAAATGAACTCCCAATCTGGGAAGGGGACAGAATTTTCTTCAGATTACTGGCGGAAAACCGCCCCTACTTTTCACTCAAACTGGTCTACTCCGAAACCGACAAATTAGTTGATGTACAAATAAATTGAGTCAAAATGAGTCAAAAGGGACGTTTCTGATTGACTCATTTTTATATTGGTGTTTTAATTGCCTTAGCGCGTTTGCGCAGAAGAAGGAAAAGGGTGGTAATTATAATGTATTTCAGAGGTTTTAAAAGAAGAGTAGTCAGTTTGATCATTGCAATGGTTATGCTTGCAGGCCTGGTTTCAGTTGTGCCGTTACCGGATGTAAAAGCTGATTCCGTTACTGAGGTTGATATCACTGATTTCAACGGATTAAGGCGTGAATTTACGGCAACGGCAGGTGCTAAAGGTACGGCATATGATGCTGGAATGGTTCAGGTCAAGCTACAGTTACCTGAAGAGTATAATTCATTTGCCAAATTAAATGCTGCCGGGCTTACAAGTGTTGAGATTGTATTTTCAGTTCAGGATTATTCGGATATAGAAACTTATGATAATCCTGATACCAAAAAAACTAATAAGCCTGGTGACGCCGGTTTCCAGCTGTTTTCATATTCAAAGGATAGAAATGGTGAAGCTATATGGGATAATACTGGTGGATGGGGCGATCTTAGAAGCTATGGAACTAATCAAATAACTAAGAGATATAATTTCTCTAGGTTTTTCTCAAATACCTTACTGTATATAGGTTTCCAGTTTGCCTTGTTAGATCCGTCATCCGATATCACTTATACAATTCAGTCTGTTAAACTTGTTGCCGAACACAATAATTGGGCTGGATATGATTCTACGCCTGTTAATGATTCAGTAAAATGTGATGTATATGATCCGGATCCTAATTATGCAAAATTACTTCAGGAATCTCTTTATTTCTTTGATATGAATATGTGTGGTTCTGATGTCGATGATAATACCGGAGTTTTATGGAGAGGAAACTGTCACACTACTGACACGACTACATATAATGAAAAAAAGGTTGATGTCACCGGCGGATATCATGACGCAGGTGATCATGTTAAATTCGGTCTTACGTTAGCCTACTCAGCTTCAATGCTGGGAATGATTTACAGAGAGTATCAGGAAGATTTTGATGAATTGGGTCAGGATGAACACATCAAACTTCATCTCAACAGATTTGCTGATTACTTTAGGCGTTGTACAGTTATGGATGATAAAGGTAAGGTAAAGGCATTCTGTTATCAGGTTGGCGATGATGTTAAGGATCATGAGTATTGGGGAGAACCTGAGAAACAGGACAAACCCGAGAATCAGGGAGACAGAAAAGATTATATTAAATTTACATCACCTGATAATCCGTGTACAGATATTGTAGCTGAAACAGCTGCAGCTTTAGCACTCCATTCTATAATATTTGATGATTCGAAAAGCCTGACCTATGCTAAGGCTCTCCTGGATTATGCTGAGAATAAAGATAATACTATGAAGTGCGCATCCACTGATGGAGTTTATGATGGTAAAAGTTATGTGGATGATCTGGCGCTGGCTTCCTATTGGCTGTTTGTTGCAACAAAAGATTTTGATTATCGTACTAAATATATAAATTACATGAGTATTAAACTTAATGATGACGATGAGAAATCTATATGGGATGAATTAAGTGAAGGAAATATGTGCTGGGATAATGTGTGTGCAGCAAATATGATTGCACTGGATTATAGTACATTGGATTCTTTAATAGAAAGTGAAATAGACAAAGACAGATTATCTCCTGTGGGATATGCTTATATTACTGATGATAGTTATGGAACTGCAAGATACAACACAACACTTCAGTATTTAGCTCTTACTTTAGATAAACATAGACGTTCAAGTGTCTATAAAAACTGGGCAACCGGACAGATGAATTATCTTCTTGGTAATAACCCGGCAGGAAAATGCTATGTCATAGGATATAATGATTTATCTGTAAAATATCCTCATCATAGAGCAGCGTCCGGATATATAGGTGGTGCTCAGGCTAAAACTATGCCGGCACATCTGATGCTTGGAACACTGGTGGGTGGTCCATTAAATGATGATTCTTTTGATGATGATGCTACTAAATGGATGACAAATGAAGTGGCTCTTGATTATCAGGTTGGTTTAGTTGGTGCAGCAGTAGCTTTATATCATGCACATAAAGGTAATCAAAATGCAGATAAGAAAAAGCTTCATTCATTGGCATATTTGAGATCAGTAGAAATAGATAAATATTATGGAAAAGGTGATGATGATCCATCCCATCCGCACAATCCAAAGCATACTGAAGCAAAAGATGCAACCTGTACAAAAGATGGAAATGTTGAATACTGGTATTGTGACAGATGTGAGCAGTATTTCTCTGATGAGGATTGTACTAAAGAGTTAGCAGAAGATAGCATAACTGTTCATGCGATAGATCATGCATGGAATGATCCAACATATACATGGACTGAAGATGAAGACAGCATTTCATGTACAGCTGAAAAAACCTGTAAAAATAATACTGAAGACAGCTGTAAGGTATCCGAAACTGTAACAATTGCAAAAGCCGATATTAATATTATAGAAGCAGCCGATTGTGAGACAGCTGGAAAAGGAACTTATACTGCAAGCTTTGAAAACAAGGATTTTGAGACACAGACAAAGGAAGTTGTGATTCCTGCTACCGGACATGATTTTGGTGAAGTAGTTTATACATGGTCAGATGATAACTCGACTGTTACTGCCACGAGAGTCTGCAAAAATGATCCTACACATATTGAAACTGAAACGGTCAATGCTTCATATGAAGCGAATAATGCAACTGGTTCAGAAGATGGTTCTGGAAAGTACATTTCCGATAAGTTTAAAAATGAAATCTTTAAGGTTCAGACAAAGGAAATAGTGACTGCTGCGGCCGGAAATCCTTCAGGTAAGACTGAAACTGTACAGCAAGAGGTGCAAGTAAAGCAGGAAGTAACCGTAACGCAGCCTCAGCAGAAGGAAGAACCTGTACAAAAGGCTGAACCTGTACAAAAGGAAGAAACCGAACAGAAGGGCGAGGACGGAACAGATGTTGGCCCTGGAGCTTCTGAAACATTAGCTGAGAAAGCCATATTAAATTCTGATTCAGATGAAGGACCGGCAGGATCCAGTTTTGGAGTGCTTCAGGCTAGAATGAAGAAGGTTGGCAAAGACTCTATTACCATTACATGGAATAAGGTCAGTGGAGCCAAGTATGTAATCTATGGCAATCAGTGTGGTAAGAACAATAAGTATGAAAAGATTGCTGAAGTCACTACAAATAAGTTTACTCAGAAGAAACTGAAGAAGGGTACATACTATAAGTACATCATTGTTTCTGTCAAGGATGGAAAGGTTGTATCCACGTCAAAAACTCTTCACATCGCAACTCAGGGTGGCAAGATATGTAACCATTCTAAGATAAAGATTAATAAAAAGAGCCTGAAACTTAAAAAGGGTAAGACAGACACCCTGAAAGTAAAACTTGTAAACGAAAAGAAAAACCTTAAAACTCAGAATCACAGAAAAGTAAAGTTTGAGTCATCCAACACCGCAGTTGTCACAGTAACGGATAAGGGTAAGGTAAAGGCAGTTGGCCAGGGAACCGCATATATCTACGCATATGTTCAAAACGGAATCATGGCGAAGACAAAAGTCACTGTCAAATAACCCCGCCCGCCTACCTGGCTCAAAGTCTACATGAGAAGATTTTTGGAAAATGCGGGGGTGAAGTTATGAATACAATGATATATAAAGGATTTGTTGAAAAATCGATTGAGGATGAACTTAATTTGCTTGAAGGGTAGAAAGAGAGTCAATCAGAAACGTCCCCATTGACTCAATACAAACTATATAGTATAGTGTAGGAAATGTTCTGACAGGGAAGGTTGCGAGGCCTGACAGGGAAGGCGATATGAATACATGCATTATAATTTGAAGTTATGTTTGTGAAGCTGAGTTTAGCTGAGGAATATATAGCTTTGGATATATAGTTATGATGTTTTATGCTTACTTATCCCATGTCTTAGGACATGGGATTTTTTTATATAATAGGAAACTGCGTTTCCTATTATATAAAAAACGCTCCGCTAAGGATGCGACTCGGCGCACAAGGAAGATAGCTG
>CADBMW010000116.1 GCA_902795855.1 uncultured Lachnospiraceae bacterium | reverse complement strand
CGCCGATGATCTTTTCGCTTACTGGAATCATGTCATATGATTCAGGATCCATGAAGTAGTAGAGCTCTCCATCTTTGTATGAATAAGCCATATCACGCTTCTCTATGTGAGCTGTCTCAAATTTCTCTGTAGGTCTGAATGTTCTTTCAACAACACCACCGTTCTTGATGTTCTTAAGCTTTGCTCTAACGAATGCAGCTCCCTTACCTGGCTTAACGTGCATGAATTCGATTATCTGGAATATGCTGCCTTCTATCTCGACAGTTACACCGTTTCTGAAATCTCCAGCTGATATCATTATAAATATCCTCCCTTTTTTTAATCATTTTCTTATTTTAATATATAATTCAGTCATTTTCAACTGTTTTTATTCTGAGTCTGTTGTCTTCTTTCTCTTTATGTAAATTATAACCAACAGTAGTATCAGGATTGTACCTATGCTTATGATAAGTCCTTCGTAAGCGCCTGATGTATGATAAACCATTTCTATTTTATGGTTGCCGGCCGGTATGTCAACTCCTGTTCCGCCAAGATATACATATGCTTTTACAGCCTTTCCATCTACCTTAATTTCCCAATTCTTGGAATAAGGTAATGATATATATAATCTGCCTACTTCTGAGTTGTTTAACGCTGCATTTATGGTTCCTGCCTTAGTTGTGATATCTGTAAGAGTAGTAGTAGCTAATATATCATGAACCTTCGTAAACACTTCATTATCAAGCTTTGCAATTGCGAAGGAATCGATTAGTGACTTATCTGAGAAAAGCTCATGTGTAGGAATTGTAATGGTAATGTCCACGTCCTTATCATTTATATTTCCCAGATACATTATATAATCTCTCATGCTTACATAGTATTCACCGGGCTCGATTGTAGAAGCATTTATATGAATATATACCGGAATATTATATACTGTGAGCTGGTTTGTTGATGCATCTTCAGCAGGTCCTATTTCAAAATATGATATATCATCCGGGATACTGATTTCCATTGTCTGATCTGCTGCCTGATTAGCTGGCTGGTCAGTATTCTGATTTGTCATCTGGTCTGGTGTCTGATTAAGTAGAGGATTTAGACTTTGTATTTTATCCGGTCCAGTCAACTTATTATTAGAGCTCTTATCTGATTTGTTATCGTCATTTTCCATTGTGCTGGCATCAGGATTATCCATTGAACCGGCATCGGCATCCTTGCCTGCTTCTTCGTCCTTCTGTTCCTTAGTAACTGCCTCCTGTGGAAGTGTTTCAATGATGTTATTTATCTCATTAATCTCTATCTTATTATAGAAGTCTTTACCTGTTATCTGCTGTGAAAATGCATTCTGATAATCGAATAGATCTCTGTAGGTGGCTTTGCTTGTATCCCACTGGGTCAGCTTTGCAGTGGTATCACTGTCTGTCATAAATCCAAGTGGAAGATAGTATGGATTCTCATAAACATTCATGTTATTTACGGTAGCCACATTTGGATACCAGGTCTGTGCATTACCATTATAAGCATTAGCCATGTGGTATTTAGTGTGCATCATCATATCGGCAAATGGATTTCCGGTTCCGTAATAGATTGTATTCAGCGAATGGTAGATATTATATTTGGTATACATATTTAATGTATAAACAGATGCACCGGAGTAGAAGTATACAGGTGACTGGGTATCTGTCATGGCTGCCAGGTTATAATTTGAATTATTCAGAAATACGCTGCCACTAAATGGTTCTGTAAGCTCGCTGTATTTATCAGTCAGCTTATTTATATAATCTGCATCTCTCGTAAGATTGGAGTTTGAACCAAAGTTTCCATTCATCAGATAGGTTCCGCTTATTATGATATCTAAAAGCATAATGAATACCAGAACCTTCTCAAGCTTAAGATTCTTACCTATCAGCTTTACAACACCGGTAATAAGGAAAAGCATCAGGATAACAAAACCTGTGATGACTCCGGCCTGTCTAAAGTCCTTCTCGAAAATATGGAGAAGAGTATAGAGAGCTGTTATGGCAGCTGTTACAATGACATACTTTGAATCCATCAGCTTTTCATTGGTAAGAATTTCATCGCCTATCATTGCTATCACCATAAATATGAAGACAAAGGCGAATCTGTTAGGTGCCAGCGACTGTACATGGAAACCATGCATTATAAAATTCAAAAGCTCATTATCAAATGATATGAAAATGAATAGAAGAAGGATGAGCTTCTTTATTCTGGATACCATATCTATTTTCTTGTTCAGGGCATAAAGAGGAATGATGAGAAGTGTGATCATTCCTATATATGTAGCGTTCTGTGAATTATTATCTGAAACTGCGATTATATAATTCAGCGGTCTGTAGGCAGACAGAACCTCAGTAATCGGTCTGAAAAATCCGGTAAGTGAAGGTAGTACTGCGTCTCCTTCTACGTATCCTGATTCCTGAGTCATGGCGAAATAGGGCAGCAGTCTGAAGGCGCTGATGCCTGCCGCTATAACGCTGGCTGCTATAAATCTTCCTGAAGTTTTAAGGAAGTCTTTGAAATCATCAAATTTCATGGTCAGGAATATGAGTCCTATGGCTTCGCATACAATAAATGCAGAGTATCCATCAAATATCATCATAAGTGAAAGAGAAATGATATATAGAGGATATTTTTTATCGTATACAAGCTTTTCAAGTCCCAGGATTATAAGTGGGAAATAGAACATAATCCTGAAGCATTTATAGCTGAAGAATATAATGGCGAAGGATGACAACGCATATAATGATGCCAGTATGATCAGTCTGTAATCCTTTTTATTGAAAGGATTCTCTTTTCTGTGAGTCAGATAAATAATCATGGAAATGGCATTAAAAATATAAGCAAGATAGAAGAGTACTGTAAAATACATCAGATAGCATTTTTCTGGAAGAAGCTTGAAAATCAGGAAATCCCAGAAATGCAGGATGTAAAATGTGAACTCTGTTAAATATGTATCGCGGGTCAGACCAAGGCTGTGGCTGATCCATGACAGAGTATTATCATGGAGCATCTTTGCGCTTTCATAATATACTGGAAGACCCTGGGAAAGTCCGTCTCCGGTTATTACAGCCTTATCTCCGAAAGGATAGCTTCCGGTATACATCTGAGAAACAATGAATATAAGTGTAAGGAGAGCTATGGTTAGTACATATACATAATTCTCCTGTAAAAATCCTGAAAAAGATTTCTTTGTATTTTTGCTATTTAAAAGCTTGCAGATAGCTTCCTTTTTGATCAAAACTATCACCATGGCCAAAAGAGTAATAATACTGATTATGATGCCAAGGATAAGATATTTTAATGAATAAGAAATGATTACCTTATTATTTCCCTTTTCCACAGGAACAAGGGTAGTATCATTTATAAACCTAACAGGTGTTACTTCTTTGCCGTTTACTGAAATACTCAGATTCTTTGCAAAGCGGGCAGGAACAAGAAGGTAGCCGGCTTCAGAGGCGTTTATCTCATTCTCACCGGAAAGACTAAGCTTTTTATTACCTGTTTCAGAAGTAATGTCCTTTACGATCTTGTCCATGGTCTCGTGGCTGAATAATCCATACTGGAAATAGAATTCGTTGAATCTGTCAGCCGGAGTCTCCTGGTATATGGAATAAGGCTCATTAGGTCCTGCGTTATTAATAGGGGTTATGTAATAGCCGTTGGCAAAAACATTTTCTGTTGCTTCAGTAGTAAATGAAATAGAAGCAGCATTAGTGTTTTCAGCCGGGATGATACTTGTCTCGCCTTCAGTGATTTCATAGATATTTCCTGCATCAAGATAATTTCCGGAGAGGATATTCATTGATGTGAAATGATCTTTATGAGAGTAGTCATATTCAGTAATGTTCTCAGGAAGGAGAGCACTGTTTATCTGATATTTATTTTTGTAAATGCTGAGACCGATAACCATGCCTGATTCCTTGAAGGTGGTAACATATTCCAGATTCTCTCCAAGGTTGGAATTTGTTTCGTTAACCACAATGTAGTCATAACCGGAAAGGGACATGATCAGTGGATCATAGTCCATCTTTTCACCTTCATAATAAAGTATGCTGGCGTCAGGTTCCGTTTCCCTGATATATTTTGAAACAGCATATTGTTTATATGGGAATGAATCCATAGTAGGACGGATATAAGAGCTTTGTCCCATGGCTCCCATTGCAGATATAAAGGATACAGACATTTCTCCAATGCAGATCAGGCTGAGGAGGATGCTGAAGAGAAGCTTCGTCATGCTCTTATCCCTGTATATCAGGGTAATGAGATAATAAACAAAAAGAATCTCCAGTGAATAGTAAAGAGGTTTTATTGTGTCCAGATTCTCAGCGAATTTCATAGTAAATAGTATAACAATAGCCGGGATGACAGCTGCCACAGTAACGGCTATTTTATTTACGTGATTAATCTTCATGATACTGTCAAAGGCTATGACAATAAGAAGGAAAATCAGAAAATATCCATATATATAGGTGTTGTTAGTGAAATATTTAAGAAAATTAAGTGCATAATTCGGTGTGCTGAAAATCAGCCCTGAAAATAGCAGGCATATAAGTAAAAGATATGATATCTTTCTTTTCGAACTTTGTTTTTTATTTATGAAAAAGCATATAACAAATGGTATCAAAAGAATACCGCAGTACATGTTGACACCGCAGTCATATAATGAAAGCTTTGATGGCGTAGCCTTGAACATAAATTGATTAAATGTATTCCAGATGTTATTTAATTTTGCAAAATTGATGAAGCTGAGGGAGATATCATCCTTAAAAACAAAGGAATTTAAAAACGGGATGACAGTGAAGGCGCATAACAAAAATGCTACAATAGCTGATCCCAGATATTTCCTGAGGCCTTTAAGGAAATCATTTCCGCTGGAGAATGCTTCCACTATATAATAAAGTGATGCAATAAAAAGGGTAATGATTGAAATATAAACATTCATCATAAAAGAGAGGGCAAGGGTAATAATGAATGTAAGTGCCTTGTCCTTATATATGATGTTGTCGATTCCCATGATAATAAGTGGAAGGAGGATGATGGCACCAAGATAGGTGATGTCCAGTCCTTCACTAAGGAAATATGCAGAAAGTGCAAATGAAACAGAAAGTGCTATGGATATAAGATCCATGGACATAAGAAATCTGCCGGCCTTTGACTGAGAAAGCTTTGTTCCACCCAGCATGATATTTTTCTTTTTGCCATCTGACTCATTCGCTGATTTATTCTCTTCATTACCGTCAGAGCTATCGTCAGCCAGTACACTCTTCTTTCGGCTGCAGAGATAAATATACATAAAAACGCTTCCCAGGGAAAGCTTCAGAAGATAAAGGATATCTATGGCTGCAGGGATTTTATCATATGAAAAAGCATTGATGATAAGATTTGTAGGATCAGAAAGATAGTACATCTGATCGTTCAGATAATCATGAGCCAGTCCCATGTTATCCACAATCTGGGAGCTGTCTGTTCCATGAAAATGGTCATACATTTCATAAATATAGAAAAGCGTATTGGGGGTTTTGCTGGCTGATATTACATCCTTATTACCAAAGGGGGCAAAACCACCGCTTTTAAAAGCAACCAGAATTATAATAATGGGGATAATAAATGAGATAATAATAGAAATAAGCTTAGACTTGTCCAGGCCTTTATTTTTTTTACCAAACTGCATCGTTTTTCAGGTCCTCCAATGGGATGAATAATTATTGATATTTGCCAAAATATCGACCTTTAAATTATATCATTTATTTGATATAATGACTATATTATTTTGTTCAAGGGATACCCATAAAATGTCAGACGATAATTTGACTAAAGATAAAAAAACTGGTTTTCGTTCTTTTATATTTAAAAACTCAACATGTATACTCAGTGCCTTGTTGGTGGCACTGTTTATGCTTTTCTACATGATAGTCTTTAAAGTGGCTCCGTTTGGTAAGTTTTCTTTTGCAAACACAGATTGCTTTCACCAGATGAGACCACTTCTTGTTGTGTTAAAAGAAAAATTACAAAACGGTGAGAAATTCTCCTACTACTGGAACAGTGGACTGGGTGGAGTTTATCTTCCGGCATACTTCTATTACATTTCATCTCCATTCAATTTACTTGTGGTATTCTTCGAAGACATGAATACCTTCATTTCTATTGGAGTAGCATTCAAGGTTGTCTTCTCAGCAGGTGCCTTCGGATATTTCATTTCCCATAGAAAAGGAGAGGTGTCAAATAGTCTTTTCTTCGTTGCACTTTCATGTGCATACGCCCTCAGCAATTATGTATGTGGATATTATTATGAAATAATGTGGCTGGATCCTCTTATGGTATTCCCGCTTATTATGTGTGGATATGATAAGCTTATAAATCAGAGGAAGCCGGCGCTGTATGTTATAGCTCTGGGATATTCCCTCTATTGTAACTATTATCTTTCATATATAATCTGTCTTTTTCTTGTACTCTGGTTCCTGCTGGATAACCATGAGAATATAAAGAAGTTTTTGAAGGATGGTGTCCTCTTTGGAGTGGCTTCCCTGCTTTCTGGGGGGATTGCAGCTGTATCACTTGTTGCTTCATATATCGGACTTACCAAAACCATTTCCGCAGGAGAGGAGATTCTTTCCCATACCTGGTACGGAAATATCTTCGGAACCATCAGACAGCTTTTCATACTAACTAAACCCGTAGTTACATCCTATACGGAATATGATGCAAATATTTATGCAGGTACCATACTTGTGGTTACTCTGTTTGCATATATTTTCGTCAAGGGAATAAGTGTGGGAGACAAGATCAGAAGACTTGTACTTATGGCTTTTCTTCTTGTGAGCATGGATGAATCTGTTCTGAATTTTATCTGGCACGGATTCCATAAGCAGCACGGCGTCCCAAACCGATTCTCATTCTTATTTATTTTCCTCATGCTTCTTACGGCAGCAGAGGTTTATAAGCAGCTGGAGGCCAAGAATACAAAGGCCTTTGTGGCAGGACTTATCCTTGCTGAGATACTTCCGGTAGTAAGCTACATATTTGTGGATTTCAATTCCATATTATCATCCCATCAGGTCATGCTTATTACAGCAATACTGACAGTGATTTATTCCATGCTGTTCCTTGTTGCAACATCTGAAAAGAAGATCGCCGTAAAGGTATGCAGCATACTTATTTCAATTGTCTTTATGGTGGAAGTGATGTTCAATGCCATGGTGACCTTCAAGATAAATCTGCTCAATACTGAGCTGGTTGAGGCATTTATGAACAGCACCTATTATGCGGTAAAAACTACGAAGGAAAATGATACCTCAGTTTTCTATCGTAACGAAATAAGTGACGGAACCCTTGATAACCAGAATGCGCTTCTGGGAATGAATGGTGTGGCGCTTTTCAATAGTACAGTTGATAAGGAAGTTCCCGTATTCATGCAGTATATGGGAATGCATACAGGTAAAAACAGAGCAATCTATTCCCAGCCTACCTATCTGATAAATGATATCTTAGGTGTTAAGTATTCCTATATCTATAACGGTGGCAAGGACTTTGAAGGAGATGAGCATTACGAAAAGATGTACTCAGAATATGGAGTAAACATTTTCTATAATGCCAGCAGTCTTTCTCTGGGATATGGAACAAATAAGGAGATTAAGGATTATAACTATAAAGATGATGATCATATCTCTGAGAATATAAATACTCTGACGGAAGACATGACCGGAATAAATGATATATTTGTTGATGTTATGCCGAAATACTCCATAGATTTCCATGGCTGTGATGTTGGACTGGGTGATACGGATTACCTCAGCCTGCAGTATGAAAATCCAACAGCAGAAAAATATATAAACGTTTCCTATGAGATAGACGAAGATGGTTATTATTTTATGGACATTCGCGAGAAGAATGAAGATATGATGACCATCAAGATCAATGGGGAAGTTCTCAGAGAGACCATCTGGCTGGAAAATGGTCTCAATGTTCTGGGCGAGCTGAAGAAGGGCGACAAGGTTGAAATGATCATTTCCGAGAATACGGGAGAGTTCTATCAGGTTAACCAGCCTGTTTCTGAAGTGAAATATTTTGTATATAGATTAAATAAGGAATCTTATCAGAAATATCTGGATACGCTGGGTAAGAACCAGATGGAGGTTACCACCTTTGAAGCAGGTCATGTAGAAGGTAAAGTTAACTTGGATGAAGGACAGCTTCTTTTCACATCCATTCCTTATGATAAGGGCTGGCATGTATACGAGAACGGTAAGGAGCTGGAGGTTCTGAAACTGGCACAGACCTTTGTAGGAGTGGACCTGGGACCGGGAGAACATACCCTGACATTTGAGTATGTTCCTGAGGGAATCACCCCATCCATAATAATCACAATTGTTTCATGGATTTTGCTGGTGGGAATGTGCATTTTCTTGAAGAAGAAAAACAGCCTTCCCCTTGAGACCAAGGTGGTTCCGAAGGAACCGGATGAGGTGTGAAAAAGTTCAGTCAGGTAAAAACATAAATTATGAAAGAAAAAATCAAGTAAAAAGGAAATCGAATAGCGATGAAAAAAATTAAAAACGTAATATCAGTTCTGATTACATTTGCTTTGGTTGTGGCGAGTCTGCAGTGCAGCTCCCAACCGGGCAGGAAAGTCCAGGCTGCAGGAAACTGTTCCATAAATATAGTGAACAGGATTACCAATACTACCAGGACGGATTCTCTGAATGGTGTGGCCAGGAGTGTTTATTCCAAAGATACGGATAAGATATTCACCATAGAGCTGAAGATAAAGGATTCCTCCGGAAGCTGGTATAAGGAGACTCTGAGTACCAGTTCCCAGACTGCAGGTATGGCAGATTTAAATGGTGGCTCCACAGGTGTGACACCTTCAACTGCAGGAACCTATTATGTGAAGACCTATGCAAATCAGACCATTCAGCTTTCAGGTCTTGCAGAGGGATGCAAGGTAGCCTTCAGCACTATAAATAACATTTATCATAATCCGGCAGATGATCCTTCTGTTCAGTTTGTAACACCTCTGTTTAAGAAGAGCGTTTATAATCCGGGCACAAACGCTATGAGCGTGAATTCATCTGCGGTAAGCAACCTGGTGGTATATGTTGATTATCTGGTGGGACGTCTTGAGATAAAGCAGGATAAGGACTCGGAGGGAGCAGATTTTCCAAAGGATACCACCCTTAGCTATAAGGTGAATCTGGAAGGTTCAGATAAGATCCTTGCGGGAAGAGAGGTTTCGGTTCAGAACGGAACAGGCAGTGCAACCTTTGCCTATGACGAAAACTCCAAGACATATAAGGCCAGCATGGATGTTACCATCAAGGACAATAATACAGCTATAATAGATTATCTTCCTATAGGTGTCAGCTACAGTGTTGAAGCAGTTGATGCCACGGATTTTACAACCACATCTGCAAAAACATTTACGGGTACCATAGAAAATTCTAAAAATCCTGCAAATGCCGTACAAAATTATGTTTCTTTTGGAACACAGGCTGTTATATCTGTGGTAAGAAAGTATAAGACTAAGCCTGCGGATGAAAAGAAGGAAGATAAGAAGGAAGAAACCAAGCAGGAAGAGGCTGCCAAGGAAATAGTGGGAGAGAAGACCGGAGAAACGGTTACAGCTCAGAATATGAGCTTCGATGTAACCGACAAAGGAACGGTTATCTTCACTGCTCCGAAGAACAAAAACATCAAGTCAGTAACAATTCCTGCCACCATTAAGAGTAATGGAAAGACCTACAAGGTTGTGGGAATTGAGCCAAATGCCTTCAAGAATTGTAAAAAGCTTACCAAGGTTGTGATCGGACCTAATGTAAAGGTTATCGGAAAGATGGCATTTTACGGATGTAAAAATCTGAAAAAAATCATCATCAAGACCAAGCTCCTTGGAAAGAACAGCATAGGTTCAAAGGCATTTTCAAAGATCCATTCAAAGGCAGTTTTCAAGGTGCCTG
>CADBMW010000115.1 GCA_902795855.1 uncultured Lachnospiraceae bacterium | reverse complement strand
TATATTTATCTTATCCTCACTGAGTCTTCTGAAAAATGCCTTCTGAATATCCGATTCCCTGAGACCGGAGCTGAAGGTCAGTGTCAGTTTATCCAGATAGGATATCACCGTCATCTTCAGATTCTGTCCCTTGGACATGGAAAGGGTAGCCTCAAATCTGTCTATATATTTAGTGTAGGGTTCAGCTGTCTTAATTATTCCAAGGTTTGTAACAGTGGTGGTATTTGCCTTTGCTGAGGCATTGAAAACCTGCCTGATGGCCAGATTCTTTATAAAAAGAGGAACCGCTCTCAGCACCCAGTTCATTTCATTTGAAACATTATAGGAAAAAAGCTTTTCCAGATTTTCCTTACATATCTGTTCCTTCAGACTTGCGGCTGTTATGGACAGCACTTCCTCAAAGGTATAGTCTTCCTTTTCAGGTTCAAATACTGCAGAAACCACCACGAAAAAGTTTTTGTTTGTATCTGAGGCGAAGTAAGGTCTCAGATTGACAGGAACCGCTGTGGTGATAGGCTTATTTGAGCTTTTACCCTTAAGATAGCTTCTATATATGGCCCAGGTATAAACTCCCACAATGTATTGATTAATGGTGACTCCATAGCTTTTGGCCACCTTCTTTATATCCTCCACAGGCATTATACCATGTATAATACCAAACTGATTTATAGGCAGCTTTTCGCCCTTTATCATTACAGCCCTTTTGGTTTTGTAGGTCTTCTTCTGTTTCTTTTTGTAATTACTGATATAGCTGTCAGAGGTGTCCAGGGAGGTTTCAACTCCCAGAGAATTCTTTGCAAGACCTGACAGCTCAGGAGTTTTCAGCCTCAGATACTGGTATGTTATCTCCTTCAGAAATGTAAGAGCTCCGTTTCCATCCGTCAGCGCATGAAACACCTCCAGATTTATACGCTTCTTATAATATGATAGTCTGAAAAGATAATCATTATTTTCATGAGGATTTATGAACATACAGGGATAGGTATATTCCTCTCTCACATCAGGAGCCTGCTTTTTATTCTCCTCAAAATAATACCAGAAGACACCATTTCTCATGGTGGAGCGGAATACATCAAAATAAGGAAGCACCTTCTCCAGAGCAATTCTGAGGGCCGTGCCGTCCACATCCTCCTTAAGCACTACAGCAACTCTGTAAACGTTGCTCATTCCCTCTCTTGCAATAACGGGAAAAAGCTGGGCAGTATTGTCCAGCTTGTCCCATTTTAAATTTTGATTTCTATTTCTTCTCATTAGCGCTACCAGTTCTTCTGATTATCCTCTCCATAATCCTCTGAGCCACCGCCGCCGGAATTGTTGCCGGAGCCTTCCTTATACTGCTTCTTGCTGTCCGCCTCTCTACGTTCCTCCATGGCATCATCACGCTGTTCGTTAAGGTCTTTTTCCAGCTGCTGTTCACGTCGGGACTTTTCCTTATCGCTTTCGTCGCCGCTGCCGCCCTGCTGCTCCTGATCATCCTGATTCTGATCAGGTGGTTCAGGTTCTGCTCCCAGCTTTTCCAGCATCTTATCTATATCCTGCTTAAGCTGTTCAGCCTCCGGATCATGTCCATTGGTTCCATAAGGGTCTGCACAGCCCTTCTCGCAGAGAACATTTCTGGCAGACTGAAGCTGACGTATGGCATTTGACTTCTGCTTCTCCGTATCCAGATTATCAAAATCTATCTTATGGAGCATGGCAAGAGCCAGGTTAACTCTGATATCGCATTCCTTCTTCTCAGTAGGATGGGACTCCAGAGCCTCCTTATATCTTTCGATGGCATTGTCATAATCCTCAGTCATGTAATATCCGTTTCCGGCATTATAATGTGTCACATAACCCTCCGGAATATTTACCTTTGAAAGGAAAACCTCTTCCTTCACATAGTACTTTCCGTGATTATAGGAAATGATATAATGCAGGTTCATTACATATCTGACTCCCAGAAAGAGAGCCACAATAAGGCTTATAACACTGACTATGTTGATGATACGCATAAAGCCGATGGGATCTTCGATCTTGAATCGCTCCTCCCGGTCTTTCTTTTTCTCTTCGGCGATACGCTTTTTATCTTCAAGTCTTTCCTGCTTCTTCTCTTCTTTTTTCTGTTGTCTGAGCTGCTGCTTTTCCTCTTTTGTAAGAGGCTTATCTACAGATTTCTTCTCTTTTGACATATTTATATGTTTCCTCTTCTGATAAATACTATCAGGTTTATGAAAAGTACCGCTCCCAAAATGATAGCATAGATATAATATGTATCTTCATAGCTTACGGTGTCTGCTTTTTCAATTGTAAGTGAGCTTCCGTTTTTAATGGATTCCACCAGATATTTAACATTTGCAGTGCTCTTCATATGAATATAATCGATATCCATATCATTTGCGATCTGCTTCAGATTGTTTTCATCTATCTTGGACACGGCCTTGTCATTGGTTTCATTATCATACATATAACCACCGTAGGTATCCTTCATTTTTCCACCCTTGGTAGTTCCATAACCCAGAACTGCGCCGGCATCGATCAGAGGCTCCAGCTCCTTAAATGACATGAGCTTGGATCCATCAGTTATCTCTCCATCACTTATATAGAAAAGAACTGTCATCCTTCCATCCTTCTGGTTTGATGATTCCAGAAGACTTTTCATATCATCATAGGAATTGTTCAGCGAGCTTCCTGTGGCATAATATCTGTCAGGCATTTTTATGGTTGACAGCGCATCTCTTACAGTTCCGTGATCCTGGGTAAAAGGAGCAAGAATCTGACCACGGTTGTCAAATCTGATGAGACCAAAGTTACTTCCGGTCAGCTCATCTATTATATATTCCGCATCCTTCATGACTCCCTCCATACGTGGATTGGAGCCGTCATAATCCTCCGCCCACATACTGATGGTGGTATCCACCACAAAGAGCACGTCCAGGTTTTTCATCTCTATCTGGGAATCGTATTTTTTATCCATGATACGAAGATTCACCAGAAATGCCATGGCCAGTATAACCACCACATTTGCGATCCGGAGAATGGTATATATTAATTTTTCCTTTTTCCTCATCACCATTATCACATATACCAGAAGCAGTGCAAGCATCAATGGTATAACGATAACAAGTGGTATCATAGGCTTAGTTATCATACTTTTATCACCAGTCCTGTCAGCAGCATCAGAAGTACACTTATGAGAAGAAATATCGTGGCTTTAAAAGGCTGATCATTTACCTTGGTAATGGTAACCTCCTCAACCTCCAGGGCCTCTTCTCTTTCTATATCCTTAACTATTTCCTCTACGGAAAGAGTTTCACTCTGCTTATAATATTTACCCCCTGTACCTTCCACAGCATATTTGAACTGAGCTTCATCTGACTCATAATCAGTGGTGTTCAGCCAGCTCCAGTTTGCCTGATTAGGGAAGATACCAAATATCTTAATGTCATTTTTCTTACAGAGCTGGGCAGCCTCCTCCAGCTCAACCAGAGGCTTCTTTACTGCCTCCTGAGCATTATCGGTGGACATTATGATGATACGGGTTCTGTCCTCATCCTCAAGTCTTGGGAAGCTGTACATGCAGGATGCCAGTCCCTCTCCTATAAGGGAGCTTCCCTTTATATAATTCTTTACCAGAGTACCTGCATCGAAATAATCCAGCTTCTCCTGAAGCTCCTGGAAGTCATCGTAATTATCATAATCATATTTGATATAACCGGTATTTGGATCGTAATAGGTATCCATATACTGCTTCTGAAGAACGAAGTATTCCTTCAGCTCCTCCAGCTTTGTTTTTACAAAGTCATAATCATCGGTCATAGGCACGTAGAGAACTGAAGATGTATTGTAAATACATATACCGAATCTATCGCCGTCCAGACCATCCACTACGCCCTCCAGATTCTCCACCAGCTCGTAGTTCAGCTCATAGATAGAGTAGGATACGTCCATGCAAAGGAATATATCTCTTTTCTTGGTACCGTTATTTACGGTTTCCTTTTTGGCAGGTCTTGCAGCAAGTACCATGGAAGAAACCAGTCCTGCCACAATGCAGGCCTCCATAACAATAGCCAGTAATGTATAGAGCTTCTTTCTGGTCTTGTAAATATCCAGACTCTTTACGAAGTGGGTATTAGCAGCCTTCGTTCCACCCCTGTATTTAATTTTACGTCTTAATATATGCATTAACACTATAAGCACTGCCAGGATAGGAAGTCCTATCTTTAGTACCCCGGGATGTATGAGATGCATATTATTTCCTCCATCCTTCTATCATCATTCTTGTCTTCATAATAGACTGTCTTGCATCCGTCCTTGTTTCTCTGGAAAACTCCGGCTCGTAATACTCCCTCACCAGATTTGTAAGCTGAGGAATGTTTACTGCCCGAATTTCGGAAAGGGTATACCTCTGAACATTTATTCCGGTAACATCCTTTACGAAAAATCTGATGGTCAGACTCATTTTCTGATAAGCCTGTCTCACGGTTATCCTCTGATTCATCAGATCCCTTTCAATATAAACAAGTTCGCCTATATATTTTTTCTTTTTACCCTCCAGCGTCGCTTCCGATATCCTCTTCAGCCTTATCTGTTTCTCCTTCTTCAGCCTGTCTCCCAGCTTCTTTCTGAAATAAATCTGGGCAAATATAACAGCTGCTATCAGGAGTACCGACAGTACAGGCCAGATGATCAGATAATGAAATGGCGCCTGCAGTTCTACTGTTGTTTCCATACGCTTGATCTACATTCTTTCGTTCTTATGTTTTTCAAAAAGCTCTACAACCTTATTTACAACATCTGCCTCGCGGCTTACGCCCACGCGGCTTATCATATATCTCTTATATATTTCCAGGGCTCTTTTCTCTCTTCTTTTTCTGTCCTGAACCTCAGCCTCATGAAGCTTTTTGTCATGAAGCATATATTGTCTCTCGTAGGTTCCCTGGTCAAGATCGAAAAGCCTGTTTCCTGTAAGATATGCATCCTCGATATTTATGACCATAACATCATTTCTGACGGTAAGTCTCTTCATGAGATTGTCCTTAAGTCTGGCCTCGCCCTCCATATCCGTAATGACAAAAATGATCATCTTTCTGCGGATATTTTCGGACACATATTCCAGCGTCTCATCCAGAGGCTTTGACTCTTCCTCCTTCAGGCATTTCTCATACCTGAGGATAACATTTTCCAGATGGGTTTTGCCTGACCGGAAAAAGGTAAAATCATATCCCTCCTGAGAGCTGGTGAGAAGTGCATAATCATCTCCATGATCATTTACCAAATAGCTTATGGTTCCCAGAACATTAAGAGCTACGTCACTCTTACGTTCCCCCGCAGCCGTATCTCCCTGGAACTTCTTTCCGGAATCGCAGATAAGCAGTATATTATGCTTCTTTTCTGCAATATATCTTCTGATGAGCACACGTCCTGTCTTTGATGAGGATTTCCAGTCAATGTCCTTTACACTGTCCCCATAAACATATTCCCTCAGGTCATCAAAATCAAAGCTCCGTCCGCGATAGACGGAACCGAATTCACCGTCCAGTATATTTGAAGTTTTCTTTCGCGTGAACAAAGATATAGATGCCTTTATCTTTGCAAGATAATCATAATCCATTATATCCCCTTTGATTACGGAGTCTGAATAGCTCCTACGATTTTATCTATAATGGTCTCTTCTGTTACTCCGTCAGCTATGGCTGCGTAATTCAGCTCTACTCTGTGACGAAGTACCTGGTGACGAAGCAGCTTTACATCATCCGGTGTAACATAGGTTCTGCCGTAGATCAGAGCTACTGCCTTTGCTATCTTCATAAATGCTATGGATGCTCTAGGGCTGGCACCCATCTTTACATAGCGGCTCAGTTCCTTAGGAAGCACCTTATCCGCATGTCTTGTGGCATCTGCAATAAATGATATATATTTCTTTATGGATTTATCTACATAAACCTTCTCTGCAATATTCTGAAGGTTATCTACGTCCTTTATCGAAAGAACAGGTGGTGTTTTCTTTATGGCACCTGTCTCTATACGATCCAGGATCACAGTCTCCTCATCAGGTGTAGGATAAGTGATCTTTTCCTTTATGAGGAAACGGTCTGTCTGAGCTTCAGAAAGAAGATAGGTTCCTTCCTGCTCGATTGGGTTCTGGGTAGCTATTACTATGAACACATCTCCGGGCATTGTATAGGTTGAACCACCTATAGTTACCTGTCTTTCCTGCATGGCCTCCAGCATGGCACTCTGGGTTTTTGCACTGGAACGGTTTATCTCATCCAGAAGAACGAAGTTGGCAAATACCGGTCCCAGAGTAGTATCGAACTGACCTGTAGCCTGGTTATAAACCTGGGTACCTATAATATCACTGGGCAGAAGATCCGGCGTACACTGAATACGTGAGAATTTTCCATTTACCGCATCTGATATGGTTTTTGCCGCTGTGGTCTTTGCAAGACCGGGAACAGATTCTATGAGAATATGTCCGTCAGCTATAATGGAGGAAATGAGAGCGAACTTAAGATTCTGCTGTCCCACTACCTTTCCGTCATAATAATCAGAGAGCTTTTTTATGGTTTCCTGTGCATAGGTAAACTCCTCCTGAGTTATACCTGATTCCTTGCCGGCCATACCGGGCTGATTTTGAATATTTTCCATTTTCTTCTCCTGTTTTATTTATTGGTTTTCTTTTTCTTTTTATCTGTCTTGTCGCCCTTTATGTTCTTGTCAGTCTTTGATGTCTTATCATTTTTGACTGCCTTAACATTTTTATCATTTTTGACTGTCTTATCAGTCTTTTCTGATTTAGCAGTCTTATCTGTTTTATCAGCCTTGGCCGCCTTATCTGTCTTCTCAGACTTGGCGCCCTTCTTGGAAGGAGACTTATCAGGATTATTCTCCTTGTGGATGCCTCCCGGCTTACCGGAGCCTGACTTACCGGACTTACCTGATTTATCGGAAGAATCCTGCTTTCCTCCTTCAGCAGCTTTTTTATCCTCAGTCTCTTCTCTGATTATCACATGCTCCTTTATAGGGCCGATGTACTGATTTTCAAAATACTGATAGAGAGCCTTATACTCCTCAGCATGCATATCATTTGCATGTCCATGCATTTCATCGAAGTCATAATCTTTTCTCAGTTTCTTGATTACATGAAGTGAAACATTTGCAGCATGGGAAGCAATTCTTTCAAAGCTGTTTACCAGATCGATAAGGGATACACCACCTTCGATACTGCAAACTCCCTCCTGAAGTCTTTCCACGTGATGAGACTTGATTATCTCCTTCAGCTCATCTATAACCTCGGACATAGGTTCCACCTTTATGGCAAGACTGAGATCATCATTTGAAAAGGCTTCCACCAGAGTATCTATGGTATACTCTACTGCCGAGATAATGGTCTCGATCTCTTTATGACCTGTAGGGGAGAAATGGATTTCCTGCTCATTTTTGGCCTGAGCCACATAAGCAATACTCATGCAGTAGTCACCCATTCTCTCGAAATCACCTATACTATTTAATATCTCATTCACCATCATTTTGTCATCAGCTGTAAGTCTCTTTCTGTCGATCCTTACTATGTATGATGAAAGATAGGTTTCACACTTATCTATAAATGATTCGTTCTCCTCCATCTGAGGCAGAATGTCTTCGCTGTACTGATATATCATATCAGTAGCCATTTTATAATTCTGACGGATGGCTTCACCCATTCTCTTAATTAGTGAGAAGCACTGATCAAGAGCTATGGTAGGAGTATTGAGAAGCATATCGTCCAGCTTTGCCAGCTCTTCATCTCCAGCTTTAACTTCGCTTTTTCCGATTATCTTTTCAGTAAGCTTTGATACCTTCTCAGAAAATGGCAGAAGGATCAGACTTGTTACCAGGTTAAAGAGCAGATGGACAGTTGCTATACTACTTCTTGTAACGGCGGTATTCATGAATGCAAGACCTATCGTATAATGAAGCAGATAGATTACTGTAGAGAAAAGAACCGCTCCAAAGAGATTGAAGAATACATATCCCACCACAAGTCTTTTTGAATTCTTGTTTGCTCCGATTCCTCCGATTATGGTTGTGGAGCATTTTCCTACATTCTGTCCAATGATAATAGGAATAGCTACTCCGTAAGAAATGGTACCTGTTGCAGAAAGAGCCTGCAGGATACCTACAGAAGCATTTGAGCTCTGGAGGATTACCGTTATCACCACACCTGTGAGAATACCAATAAATGGATTCTCAAAGGATGTGAAGAATTCCTGAAACTTGGCAGATTCCTTCAGAGGTTCAAAAACCTCCTCCATAAGAGTCATTCCATAGAAGAGCATCCCCAGTCCCACCAGAATTCCGGCTATATTTTTAAGCTTTTTATTCTTTGTAAATACTATGATAAATGCTCCCAGTCCCACCAGCATAGGTGCAAATGATGATGGCTTAAGAAGCTGAACCACCAGATTATCTGAACCCAGGTCTCCAAGACGGAGGATCTGAGCTGTAATGGTACTACCCAGGTTTGTTCCAAACACAACAGGCATAGCCTGTGTAACTTTCATGATACCTGCATTTATAAAACCTACAAGCATTATGGTGGTTGCGGCAGAGCTTTGGATTATGGCAGCTACACCTGCGCCGAAGCCCCAGCCCTTTATTTTTCCCATTCCTTTTTTCTTACTGGTGGTCACCTTTTCCAGCAGTCTTTCCAGTCCGGAACCCGTCAGCTTCTCCAGCGACGAACTCATACTGCTCAATCCGTAAAGAAAGAGACCTATTCCTCCTAAGAGTTGTAAGATATCCAGTATATCCATAATATGTCCTTTCTACCAGTTCCTCTCATCGATCGGAAGGTATTCTCTGTGATTACCAACATACTTGTAAGCCGGTCTTATGATCTTACCATGATTTGCCAGCTCCTCTATTCTATGTGCAGACCAGCCCGCTATACGTGCTATGGCGAACATAGGTGTAAACAGCTCTACAGGAATCTTCAGAACAGAATAAACAAATCCGCTATAAAGATCCACATTGGCACATACAGGTTTCTGTACAGCTCTGTTCTTTACTATAAGTTCCTTTGCAATTCTCTCAACTCTGTCATAAAGCTCAAATTCCTTTACAAAGCCCTCAGCCTCGGAAAGCTTTCTTGCAGCTTCCTTCAGAATCTCAGCTCTTGGATCTGAAATGGTATAGATAGCATGGCCCATACCGTAGATCAGTCCCGCCTTGTCAAAGGCCTGCTTCTTAAGTATCTTCATGAGATAAGCCTTAACCTGAGCATCACTTTCTGTATCTTCCACATTGGCCTTCAGATCTGCTATCATCTGCTGAACCTTCAGATTGGCACCACCGTGACGAGGTCCCTTCAGGGATCCCAGGGAACCTGCAACTGTGGAATAGGTATCGGTTCCTGTGGTGGATATAACATGAGTTGTGAAGGTGGAGTTATTACCACCACCGTGCTCTGCATGAAGCACAAGACATATATCCAGTACCTGGGCTTCCAGATCCGTAAATGTAGGATCCGGTCTCAGAAGTCTCAGTATATTTTCCGCTGTAGAAAGCTCCGGCTTCGGTCTGTGGATTACCAGACTGGAGTCCATAAACTTATGTCTGTAACTCTGATATCCATAAGAAGCTATAACCGGAAATCTTGCTATAAGACTCAGGGACTGAAGAAGTACATGTCTTACATCTATATTGTCCGGATCATCATCATAGGAATAAAGTGTAAGCACACATCTCTCCAGACAGTTCATAATATTTCTGCTTGGAGCCTTCATGATAACATCCCTGTTGAAATTCTCAGGAAGTGGTCTCAGGGTTCCGATGATGGTCATGAATTCCTTAAGCTGCTTCTCTGTTGGAAGCTCTCCGAATAAAAGAAGAAATGTGGTCTCCTCAAAACCATGCTTGCTTCCGCTGAAGCCCTTTACCAGCTCTCTTACATCATAGCCCTGGTAATACAGCTCACCGGGAATAGGAATTCTTTCATTTCCTTCCACTCTGAATCCGGATACATCAGATATTTCCGTAAGTCCTGTCAGGACACCACGGCCGTCTGAATCTCTGAGTCCTCGTTTTACGTCATATTTTGAATATAATGTCTGGTCGATTTTTCCATCTGTATCAATGATAGAGGAAATATCATCCAGCAGATATTTAAAATTTGAGACTGTTTCCATATAGCTCTACTTCCTTCCCTTTTACAATTAACTATATTCTACATGCAAAGCTTATATTTCAATAATGTATTTCTCAAATGCATTTATAACCTTTGTTTTATTATAAACATCTTCCCTCTTCTGCTCGCGGCTGTAGGTCAGATGTACATGTCCGTGGATAAAATACTTTGGCTCATATTTATCCATAATGGTCTTGAAGCACTGGAAGCCCTTGTGGGGCATATCATCCCCATCATTAAGTCCCGCTGCCGGAGAATGGGTAAGGAGAATATCTATACCCTTGTTCTTCCATAGCTTAGGCTTCAGCTTCAGATACCTTCTGGCCATCTCCTTCTCGGTATACTGGAAAGGGCCATAGTTATAACACATGCTCCCGCCAAGCCCCATTATCCTCAGGCCCTTATACTGATAGATATCATCATCTATACAGACGCAGCCCAGAGGGGGCTTTTCCAGATACCTTCCGTCATGATTGCCATGAATATAAAGTATGGGAGCCTTTGTAAAATTCGCCAAAAACTCCAGATACTCATGAGAAAGGTCTCCGGCAGACAGAATCAGATCGATTCCATCCAGCTTGCTCTTCTCAAAGAAGTCCCAATAATATTTAGATTCTATGTCTGCTAAAACGAGAATCTTCACTCCTCTGACCCTTTCATTACTCCCTTTAATTCTACTATCGGCTTGGCTTTATCCTTCAGCTCCTCAATTTCAGGAATCTCGCCTACCACGTTATCCACCAGCCAGTTCATCTTTATTATATCTTCTATATCCATTCCGGTGCTGCTAATGAGTTCTCCACTCTGAGCATAGACCTCACCATCAAAGGTATGAAGTCTGCCCTCCTTCATCAGCTCCCTCATGGTCTCCACCAGTCTTCTGGTGCCTACGGGAACCTTTTCTGAAAATATTATATCCACAACTCCGGCAGTAAAGCCCCACCAGTAATTGATAGGCTTGTTTTCTCCTTCCGAATCTGAGTCATCCCAGCCGCCCCGGATCATCATTTTTATCAGCTTCTCATACATAATGCCCCAGTTGTAGGTTGCCATAGTCATGTTGACTACCTCTTCATCCGTCACCTGGTACATTCCGAATCTTCGTGACGCCTTGCTTGGAGTTATCATATCCTGATCCGAAACAAAATCTATTCCCTTGGAATAAAATGCATTATATATTTCTTCCTTGCCCCAGGTGTTCTTCAGGGTACTCCACTTAAGGTATACCTTGGCATATGGATTTACCATCTTTGCTCCCAAAGCAAAGGCATTTATATTTGCAGTTACACCGTAGATAGGATAATCCGCAAGATATCCCACCTTGTTTGTTTTAGTAAGGGCTCCCGCCACCATCCCCGAAAGGAACTTGGCTTCATAAAGCCTTGCTGCATATGTTCTGATATATCTGTGAGATGTATTCAGCGAGCAGTTAAGTATCTTTACATCCGGATACTTAATGGCACATTTCAAACTGGCATCCACCATATTTGCGGTGGTAGTAAATACTACCTCCACCTTTTCGTTTTCCACCAGTTCCTGAATCGCCTCTATGGTTTCCTCTTCCGTCTTTGCTGTTATCTTCAACGTGTTTATACTGTCGCCAAATACTTCCTTCAAATGGTTTCTTCCCAGCTCATGCTGGTACAGCCACTCGGACTGAAGCGGATCCCGGTCATATATGAAGGCCACCTTTAATGGCTTCTGAGGTGATATCTTCTGACCCAGAAGATGGGATATAACCCTATTTCTTTCTTCAGGCGGATTCAGGGATACCTCAACCTCATACTTCTCATTTATTACAAGAAACTCCTGCCACATGGAACCAATGGCTTCCTGCATATCTTCTATGCTCATTTCGCATACTTCGTCAAAGCCCTCCAACTCGATGAAGGCCAGAAATGCATCACCTGTTGTAATGTCCAGATGATTTCCGCCTCTGTTTTTAAAGCCTGTGGCAAAACGTCTGTATGCAGCCTTAAGCTCCAATATGGTATCTTCTGACCACACCTTGGCACTTTCCTGTCTGAGCGCTATTCCCGAACCGTCAGCCGAATCTCCTCCGGCACTTACCTCGGTGGTGGTATTATCGTCCTGCTGATGTCCTCCATGGATGGGAGCTTCCCTGACCACATCTATTAATCTTTTAAAGCTTCCTTCATTACTGAACCAGATAAAATTTACTCCGGTCTTTCTGTTAAAGTCCATGAATTCATAGTATATCTTAATTTCTTTATCATCAGTAAGCTTGGGAATCTTTCTGGTAACAAAGGCGGGTACTGAATCTGCTTCGAAAAATTTAAGAACACTTACTCTCTTATTTCCTTCCACCACATAATAATAATTCAGATACTCATATACCTTAATGGCATCCCTGATTCCCTCAGACAGATGAGCATCAGAAAGGTTGGACCACTTGGATCCGAATTCCGTTTTTTCATCCATAAGAGGCATGAAGTTAGAAGCAAATGCCTGGGTACGTCCTGCGGTACTTGTTCCTACCACCCGGTCCAGAGGTATGTCCACAAGTCCCATATTCACATCGCTTACCACAGTATCCTTGTCCAATATATCGTCAAGCACTGGAAGGTAAGGATAACGTCCAGTTGAAACACTTGCCTTATATGCCTTAATTCCCTGTTTTTTTGCTTTCTCGTATAATTCTATAGACATTAAATCTCCCTTTGATATAAATCACTATTTAAACCTATAGCAGCATATGCTGTTATGATCTTGCAATCCCGGAGCGGTGTGCCTCATCAGCCACTGCCTTGGCTACCACCTTTGCAACCTCCAGATTAAATGCATCAGGAATAATATATTCTTCGTTTAACTCTTCATCCTTAACTATGGAAGCTATGGCTCTTGCAGCAGCTTCCTTCATAGGCTCAGTTATGGCTCTTGCTCTTGCATCAAGGGCCCCTCTGAAGATTCCCGGGAATACCAGCACGTTGTTTATCTGGTTAGGGAAGTCAGAACGTCCTGTTGCTATGATTCTTGCTCCACCCTTCTTTGCCTCATCCGGCATTATCTCAGGTGTAGGATTTGCCATAGCGAAGATGATAGAATCTTCTGCCATGGTCTGTACCATTTCTGCAGTAACGAGTCCCGGAGCTGAAACTCCGATAAATACATCCTTGCCCTTTATTACATCTGCAAGTGAACCAGATTCCTTATCTCTGTTTGTAACTGCAGCTATCTCCTGCTTTGCAGAGTTAAGTCTTGGATCACCGGCAACCAGCGCACCCTGGCTGTCCACCATTACCACATTTCCGATTCCGAAGCTCTGAAGAAGCTTGCAGATGGAAATACCTGCTGAACCGGCACCACTGATTACGGCATTTATATCTTCCCACTTCTTGTTTACTATCTTAAGCGCATTTGTAAGACCGGCTGCAACTACTATGGCTGTTCCGTGCTGATCATCATGGAATACCGGAATATCCAGCTCTTCCTTAAGACGTCTTTCAATCTCAAAACAACGTGGTGCAGAAATATCCTCCAGATTGATTCCTCCAAAGGATGGTGCCAGTCTCTTAACTGTCTCTACTATCTCATCTGTATCCTTTGTATCTATACATATAGGAAATGCATCTACATTTCCAAATCTCTTAAACAGTACTGACTTACCTTCCATAACAGGAATAGCTGCAAGTGGTCCGATGTCTCCCAGTCCCAGAACTGCTGTTCCATCTGATACTACAGCTACAGTATTCTGCTTCAGAGTATATTTATATACATCGTCCGGATTTTCATGTATCTTTCTGCATGGCTCTGCTACTCCCGGGGTATAGGCAGTAGACAGATCGTCCTTATCTTCCAGTTTAACCTTGAGAGCAACCTCCAGTTTTCCACCGGCCTTCTCATGCATCTCCAGACTTGCTTTGTTGTAATCCATTTTTATTTTCCTCCTTAAATATTTAAAATGGGGTATCAAATAATGACAGTTGTTCTCCTGTCTGTTTATTTTCATATTTTCTCTTAAAGAGCTTAATCTGCTTTGTGTCAGACATAAGCCCCGCACCGTATATAGCTTCTCCCAGCTGCTTCAGTACGGCTGCCTTATCTCTTATATAGAATTCCTGAGGTTCACCCAGTTCATCCGTAAAGGCTTTATATTCTGACGGAAATCTTTCCCTGAACTCCTGATAGAAGAAATCTCTTATGGCTTTCCTTACCATCACTCTTCCGTCGCATATATCAATGGCAGCGACTCCGGTAGGTATCAGCCTTTCAACTGTTTCCATCAGCTCTTCGGGATCGTCATTCACATAGGGGATGATGGGATAGAGGGAAGCCACCACTATAACTCCTGCATCAGCCAGAGTCTTCATCAGCTGAAGTCTTTCACTGACTGTAAGTGTATCTTTTCCGTCTATCAGTCCAAGCTTTTCATCATTAAGGGAAGGCAGTGGTATCTCCACCACACATCTTGTTTTGCGGGAAATGTTTTCCAGAATATCCATATCCCTAAGAATACCATTTCTTCGGGTATTTATAATAACACCATAATCAAAATATTCAATAACCTTTAATGATTTCCTTACAAGTCCCAGCTCCTGCTCATGCTCATTATAAGGGTCTCCCAGATTCCCCATAAGTATCATTCCCTTGTTTCTTCTTGTCTTCAGGGTTCCTGCAAGAAGCGAGGGAGCGTCGTACTTGGCTCCGATATCCATGGGATCTCCATCCCTTATTTCATTCAGGAGCATGGAATCCTCTGTCCGCCCTATATATATATTCATCCCGTTCTGGGGTGTTAATATATTTCTACTTTCTACTCTGTACATATGATCCTATATAAAGTCAAAGGACTGCTGTTCATAATCCAGATCCTTAAACTCCAGTTCTTCCCCTTTGGTTTTACTACTGAAATGTGTAACGACTGTAGTTGTTCTCTTTCCGGTCATCTGCTGTCCCAGAATGTAATTTATATCGAAACGTCCTGTTATCTCAGGCGTTGCACCTCTGGCAGGTACTATCAGCTGACAGTTGTTTTCAGCCAGCAGCGTAAAGATAGGCTCCCAGATGTAGATATCCTTTGCCGCTCCGAAGGGGTTATCTATAAATAAGGTTTTAGCTCTTGTACCCGAATCCGATGCAGCATACATTCCGGCTATATAATTGATAATGGATATAAGGAACTGTATGTAGATACCCTGAGACTGTCCCGTACTACCAACAGCCTCCTCATACTTCAGATATCTGCTCTGCTCCTTAAGTCTCTCCCTCTTGTAAAGCTGAAGCTTTATCTTGGACATATCCGTTACGATGACGGAGAAAAGCTTCTTCATGGAAAGACTTGCATTCAGGAACTTCTGCTTGTCGCTGTCTGTTTCCTTCTTGTCCATCTCTGTCACTATGTCATCTATATACTCAGACATTCTTTCCTTGATAAACTCATCCTTTACATATGGAATGGCAAGACGGATCATCTGAATCTTTTCTCCGTCCATGGTTATCTCGGAAAGTCTTGTCAGCTTATCCAGCTCGGATCTAACATCCAGACATCTCTCGATACATTCCTCGATAAAGCTGTCCTTCAGCTTCTCCATTCCCACCAGACTCTTTTCCACACGTTCCTTTTCCAGAACTATGATCCTTATAACCTCAGAAAGTCTGTCTATAAGTCCGTGGGCATCCTCTGCAGTCTGAGGAGTTGTTACATCATCTCTGATGGAACCTGCCAGCTCATTTATATTCATCTCCATGAGAGAATCATATACCTTCAGCTTAACCTTCATGGTATCGGCCTTGGCTCTGTCTATATCCTTGGAAAGCTTATCATGGGTAATGAGATGTCTCTCAAAACTATCCCTGATTCCGGAAATATCACTGAGAGGAACAAGTGAAGTTATGTTAACCGAATCCTCTGCCACGATTCTCTGGCTCAGCTTCAGTATATCATCACCTGCATCCAGCTCCTTCTTATAGGAAGCCAGTTCTCTTCTTGCTGTATCCAGCTCTTTGCTTCTGAGGGCCAGCTCACGCTTTTTATCTTCTATCTCCCTCTTTACAGCATCATCGCTCTGTCCTGCACCCAGTCTGTCTCTGAGGGAATCCTTCAGACCAAGAGCTTCCTCACCGTACTTCTCCACAAATCTTTCAGTGGCATATTCTATACTTCCCTGAAGCTTTGCAAGCTCGGTTCTGAGACTGTTAATATCTCTGTCAGTCCGCTCTCCCTCTTTCTTTAATTCATAGCATTTATTTCTTATCTCTGTAAGCAGCTCATCATTTACGGTTTTAAGGCTTCCCTGCTCATCACGTTTTCTGAGCTCATCCACAGAAATTCCCAGATCCTTTATGATGATCTTCTGCCTTTCAATATTTCCCAGAAGGGTATCTCTCAGAAGCTTCTCCTTCTCAAGAGACATTCTGCCTTCAGAAAGATTTCCAAGGGCATTTTCAAAAAGCATTTCCAGCTCGGGAAGACTCTTATTTATTTCCTTATAAGCTGCCCCCTCCACGTAGTACATGGAGAAACGGTTTTCCCATTTACTTTTTATGCTTCCATTTTCATTGGAAATGGTTTCTGCCCCGTCCTTTTCCTGCATAATGGTAAGACGAAGCTCTTCTATCTTCTTTTCCAGAGTCTTAACATTTTCCGTAAGGCTCCTCTTCTTTGAATCTGCCTCTCTTACTTCCTTTCTCATCTCGCTTATACGATCTGAGTAGGCTGCTATCTCCTCCAGAAGCTTGATATCCTCTCCGGCAGCTTCCCTGTCTGCCTCAGCAGCTTCTCTTTTGGCTGCCTCATTTTTAACAGCAGCTTCATACTGAAGTATGTCGGCACTCAGCTTTTCATAGGAATGATCTATGATCCTGAGGCGTTCCTCAGCCTCCTTCATATCATCCTCTGCATATTCAAAGCCCTTATCCATATAAAGGTGAATGAAATCCAGATCCTCTCGAAGAGTTGAGAGCATGGCTTCTCCGATTCTTACATCCTCCTTCAGCCCGCTTATCTCAGCATCCAGAATATCCATCCGCTTCGTCTTTACTGACGGATCCAGATAGAATTCATCCTTTCTTCTGGCATAGGCCACTCCTTCTGTGTCTTCACTGATCACATCATCCAGACTGTCTCTGTCATAGAGTGTTACTTCCTCGTCCATATCTATTTCGAAAAGACCTGTATCCTCCATAAGGCTGTCCAGATCCTTTACAACTACTCCGTAAGGCAGTCCCGGAATTCTTTTCAGAATATCCTTCTTCATATCCTCAGGCAGACTGGAAACATAGTCCATTCCGAACATGGCATCCTTGCCATGTCTGGTAACGATGTATTCCTTAACCTTTTCAATGCCCTTTGTGGCTGCTATCAGTCTGCCGCTTTCTATTTCATCTTCTCTCTTTTCGGCAGCAGACAGTTCTTTTCTTTTCTCATACAGCTTATAGGTATCCGACAGGATCTTGGAGTTGAGATTCTTCTCGATTTCCTGGGCCGGAGCATCATCTTTTCCTGTATATACAAGACTGACTGATTTTAACTTGGAGCTTACCTCCTGCATCTCTATAAGACTCTTCTGAAGCTCTTCTATACGAAGCTCCAGCTGAACCTTCTCCGCATGAAGCTTTTCTCTTTCCTTCTCGGCTACGACCTTTTCCTGAATACTTTGTTCATCTGTCTTTATGCTTTCGGCTACTATCCTGTCAGCATCCTCTATACGCTGCTGGGCCTGGGCTATCAGATCCTTAGTTTCTCCCATCATCACCTTACTGAGACGGTTCTGGAGAGTACGGATCTGCTCATCTGCCGACTGAATATCCTTTTCAAGATACTGCTTTCTGTTTCCAAGTACTGCTATTTCTGTATAGCCCTCGGCAAGTGCCTTCTGCTTTTCCTCAGACTGTTTTCTGAGGGCCTCCAGACTGAGCTTAATATTGGACAGCTTTTTCTCATTCTTCTCCAGCTGCTGCTGCATTTTGCTTTTGATTGAAGCTACTACAGCATATATATCTGAATTTTCATCAGTACTGTTTTTTCTGTCCATATCCAGAAGTGACAGCTCATTTTCCGCAGACTTCAGGATTACAAATTCCTTTGCAGCAAGTCTTTCCTTCAGAAGACCTTCCTGCATATTTATATCCTTTTCCAGCTCTTTTCTGACAGCTCCCAGATTATCGATTCCCTCAGCCTTCTTTTCCTCGGAATAGATATCCTTCAGAAGCTTCAGAAGCTCCAGCATTTTTTCAGCCTCAAGCAGAGCCTCTTCCTTTTCGGCCACCGACTTCTCCAGCTCGGCCACCTTATTATCTCCCCGGTCCTTTTCATTTTTGAGAGTGAGATAAATCCTTCCAAACTCTCTGGAATTCTTCTCCTTCTCTTCATAAAGCTCCAGGAAAGAACTGATTCTGCTTCTCAGCAGCTCCACCAGTTCCTGCTCATAATCATAGAGTCTTATATCCTTCTTCTTTTCCGAAAGAGTTCTCAGCTCGTCCTGGATGGTCATAAGCAGATTTGCTGTACTCTCAGCCTTGCTTTCCTCCCGGGCGGTTTTTGTTATATATGCCTTCTCTATGATTTCCTCAATGAGAAGGTCCTCGATTACTCTTCGGGTATTTTTATAATGAGATTCAAAATATGTTCTGACATGACCCTCGGTCTTGTTGATACCTCTGATGATTTCCCAGTGACTTTCATAAAGTCCGTAGTTGGCTATGAACTTCTGATACTCACCCTTTCTGTCAAATATCTGAACCAGCATATTCTTGTCATTTCTGGCCAGATCATGAAGATAATTTCTGAGAGCCTTGTAGGAAATATGCTCATTATCCTTATCCAGCGGAAGATTTACGATATCGTTTTTGTTATATTCCCTGTAGAAAATGACATAGTTAAAATATTCTATCTCGGCGGTGCCGTCCTGTCTTTCCTCCTCGGAGCCGGATGCCTTTCTTGCCGCAAAGCCGGTGGTCATATAACGCATTCCGTCCTTTATATCAGACTCATCCAGCTTCCACTCTATAAGAGAATGGATCACTGTATTACTTGGATCTCTGAAAAGCTTTTCTATAGGCTGCTTGTCATCAAGGGTACAGTTGGGAATGAGATTCTGCATAAGAAGCAGCATAAGAACACTCTTACCACCTCCGTTTGCCAGGTCGTAGAGTGTATTCCTTCCGTACATTCTCATGGAAAAATCATCATAGCCCTGAGTGCCGAAATTATATTTTACATTATTTACTCTTATACGATTAATGCTCGGCATTATCGTTACCTCCGCTCAGCTGTTCGTATATCATGCTGCCGCTGTCTTCAAAATAATTCTCTGCTATAGCATGGAATCTGTCAGTAGGATAAAGTCTGTCATCCACTGTGGTGACTATTCCCTCTCCCGCCAGGAGATTTACAGTCAGCTTTACATATCCCATTCTTGATCCACGGGATGCTTTATTTCTGTCCTTATCCTCAGAAATCATTGGAGGAAGGGAGTCCCAGAGAACTGCCACATCCTTGAAGGAATTGGAATCATTTTGATTGGATATCAGTGTTGTTATATCATCCCCCAGAGGCTTTAATTCATTTGTCACTGCCTCTATGAGCTCGTCTATTCTGATATAGTCCTTGATCTGATAGGTGTCTGAGGTCTGGTAGAACTCCAGCAGCACCTCGTAGATAATGAAATATACCAGATACAGTTCCTTATTCAGCCTGAGTCCCAGCCTTTTCTTCAGGTCATCATTTGTATAGCCGAATACCTTATTTCCGTTACCGGCAGTTGCAAATATGGCACTGTCATGCTCATAAAGCTTAAGTCCCAGTCTCTTCAAAAGGGAATTGGTTATATCATAAACCTCCGAGTCAGCATAATAGGCATTATAAAGCTCGGTGGTTTCCTTATCCTTCAGCGAGACACTTTTCCCTGTGGCAAGGACACTATATATATCTAAGGCTTTTTCTAAACTCTTGTCCATTTTAGTTTTCCTTCGTTACTATACTGAAATCTACAAGCTCTCCCAATGGAGATTCCTCCTGGCCCACCTCTACTTCTTCAGTACCGTAGACTATGTTAAAGGCCAGATCCTTATACTGCATGAGAGTATCCTGGGAAATGTAATTTACCACCATTTCCTCCAGGAAGGTTTCTCTTTCATCCAGCATTTCAGCCACGCTGTATTCCTCTTTACCTGCAAGATGAACCAGAAATGCATAAAGATCTCTGTTTTTATACACGTCTTTTCCGAACTTTACTTCCAGAATTGCCAGGTATTCACTGAGGGTAACCTTCTTCCAGCGCACCAGTCTCATAAGAAGCTCATAGAACAGCTTTGCAAAGTTCTGTCCTACGCTTTCCGAAAGAAGCTCGTCGGGATATTTGAAATTCAGATCTGCCTTCAGCACATCTTTTTCCTCTCCCTTAAGTCCGTCACCGGAGTGGCTCATTGCCACAGAATCTATAATACTTACAGGCAGGCTCTTATAACGTCTGGGCTGCATAAATGGCATTACCACCATTCCCAGTATGTCGGGTCTGTCTGAAGTTATGGCTCTTGAAAGAAGAGCCTTGTAATCAAACGCATTCTTAAGACTTCTGGTTCTGCTTCTGATTATCATTTCATCAGAGAAGCGGGACAGCTCCGCAGTGGCAGCTATAAGTGCACTGTGATTTTCTATGGTCTGCTTCAGCATGGTCTGAAGCTGCATAACGTCCCGGGCAGCTTTTGAATCGTCCGAGGTGCCCACTCTCTTTGCAGCCTTATCCAGAAGCTCTCTGTTTTTTGCAAAGGATTTTCTTTCCTCTGCAAACCATACTGTGGTCCTGTCCATATAGGCATCCACAGCCTCGGCACCTGCATGAACATCAGAAAGCAGAAGCTTCATTACCTCCTGTCTGTGCTTTTCCAGTGCCTTAACCTCTATATTGATTCTCTCTATAACATCTATACTCCCCCGGAAGTTTTCAGAACGGATCATCTTCTCCAGCAGGAGCTGATCCACGGATATGGTACTCTCATCCTTTACTTCCTTAGTGGAAAGATAAAACTCGATTCCTTCCTTTGTGATGGTATAGAGCACATCCTCTTCCTTAACGGTACTATCTATAAGTCTGACTCTCGCCAGCTTGGACTGCTTGATCTCAGGATCATAAAATGGCATCTCAAAGGCTCTGCCGGAATTCCTTATCTTGTCAAAGATATATCGTGTAAGCTCCTCCGGCACATCCTCCAGGTCGAAATCTCTTTGCAGAAGCTTCTTTGTGAAACGTTCATACTCCTTATAGGATACGGGCTTATCATTGAAGCTGTTCTCATTTATAAAGAATCTGAGAACCGCAAGAGCAATATATCCCATGTCCAGATCCTTGAACTCTCCACCTCTGAACTGAGTGAAGGCATTGTCCGTGATCACAAAGAATGGATAGAATTTTCTGAGACTCAGAATTCGCTCATTATGGTTTTTAATTATATCATCTATCAGTACATATTCTTCTGCCATTTTACATCCTCTTAATCCCACCACATAGACTTCAATATTATAGCATATCTATTCAGAGAATTACACTATCTATTTAAATTAAAAATCCCGGGCGTTCCTGAATGGAACAACCCGGGATTTTAGGGTATATGGCTGTTATAAAGAAGGGCTGATTATTATAACCTTCACTAATATGATATGTGAATTTCCTCTCACTTAAAAACCTTCCTTCAAATGCCAACTATATATATAGCATAATGAGGCATCTCTGCATAGTGGCAAAGGTAGTGGCAAAGAAATTTATACTTTTTTACGCTTTGCAGATTTTGCCCATAAATGATATACTCGACCTATAAAGTTTTATCCGAGGGCAGACAATGCAGTTCAATATTTCAAAATCATTCAGAATTATAAAATTTACCATTCTTTTACTTATATTTATTGCATTTCTTGCGATTATTTTTTTTGCCCTGAAGGTTTTCTCATCAAGTGAAAGTATAGATGATGCATCCTACGAAGCCTATCCTACAGGATGGGTTACTCAGGATGGAAAAGAAGTATATATAGATAAGGACTATTCTCATGCCACAGGCTGGAAGGAGATAGACGGAGAAAAATACTACTTTGACGAGGATGGCCATGCCCTTACGGGGGCTAGTGAAATAGACGGCACAGAGTACTATTTTGATAAAGATGGCAAACTCATGAGCGGCTGGGCTACTGTGAAGGGTAAAAAAATCTATCTTTCCGATGAAGGTACCATCTACAGCGGCTGGGTAAATATTCTGGGTGAAAGCTACTATATCATGGCTGACGGTTCTCCTGCCAAAGGAAGAAAGACCATCCGGGGCAGGGTTTATACCTTCAGTGACGAGGGCAGGCTTATTACAAAGGACGACCTGATGAAAGCCATAAACGCCCTTCCCTACACCATAACCGAAACAGATAATAAAAAAACTGAGATAAAAAAAGAGCTGACGGGTATCGGTGGCTATGAACCGGACTTTGAGGACAGGAAGGTTTTCCTGAACCTGATAAATGACATTTCAAATAATGGCCGCTACAGTCTTGGTTTCATTGCCATGGATCTGTACACCGGAGAAGGCATAGCCTACAACCCGGACGAAAGCATTTATTCTGCAAGTTCGATTAAAGGTCCTTACGTTGCCTGTCTGGTGGAATCACAGCCCGAGCTTACAGAAAAACTGGAAAGCTCATTTAAAGAAATCATCATAAATTCGGACAATAAAATCTATCAGTCTGTAAGAAGAACCTACGGAAATACCTGCTTCAAGAAATGGTGCGATGATTTGGGACTCAGCGAAAATATAAATGTGGAAATGTCCAGATATAATTATACTCATTTCAGCACCAGAGATCTGGCAAAGCTGTGGCTGAATACATATTTCTTCCTGGATCAAAATAAAGATGGGCAAAAAATAAGGGAGTGGTTTGAAAGTCCAAACAACTCCGCTATTCATCCTGTATTTGAAGAAAAGAATTATATCACCGAAACCAAGGGTGGCTGGATTGCCAAAGGCGGTTCCCGCCTTGCCGTAAGCAGCACCGTGGATGCAGGTGTGGTTTATCCTGATAAGGGACACCCCTTTATGATCATAATGCTTTCAAACATCCCGTCGGATATGGAGGAGCTTTGTCCTCTGGCTGAAGCCTTAGGTGAAATGTTTGAATGATCCTGAATAAGCCCGGAAAATGAATTCTTAGAATTCTATAGAATCATAGACTTCAAAATCCACGCTTGTTTCATAACTGAAATTCGGATCAGCCTTCTTCAGCCACTCCTCATAATGAGATTCCATATAGGCTCTTCTTTTGCTGACGATAAGCTCCTGCTTTTTATTGTCAGTGGCTTCTCTGTCTGTAAGCGCCTTCATATAGAATATATGATATCCATATTCAGATTCTGTAACCAGACTATAGGATCCGTCCTCCAGTCCATAAAGGCTGTCGCAGATTTCCTTTCCGTAGATCCCCTCTATTTCCTTTGGAGTCAGAGTATAATAATCAGAATTATGAAGGCCGTAGTATTCTGCCAGGCCCTCTATATTTGTACTGTTTGTATTTGAACCGGAGGTTCCGTCGTTATAATTATTCTCTATTGGATTTATAAGTGTGTTATATGCCTGAAGGGCTCTGTCATACTGGGTCTGTCTTTCGTCCTCTGAGAACTTGGTTACATCCCCGTTGGACGCAACTGTGTAACACTCAAAATAAAGATCATAGAAGGTGGTCTCTCTGGCATTCTCATCTGAAACCTCAATTCCGCCCTCTTCTATCATGGCATCATAAACCTTCCTGGCGATGGCATTTTCCTGGATTACCTTATGTATAAGATCATAATTCAAATCCATATCCTCTATCTGCTTATCAGTCAGGTTCTCATAGAAGGAATCTGTTTCCTTATTTACATCCTCTTCCTCTTCTTCTGAAAGAGCTATCTTCATTTCCGGCGCCTTGGACTCCAGAAGCTTCACATGAACTATATCCTCTATTATGTCCTTTCTGGTGATATCCTCCATGTTGGCACTGTTATCTCTTGTAACAGAAACATCCACACTCCAAACCTCGCCGCCGTAGGTGGATTCATAATCCTCCTTCACAGTAGCAGCATAAAGATAAACCTCTCCAAGAGTGATATTTTCCCCGGCAAATGTAAATACCGTATCCTCCGGCGATGCAGACACCTCTTCGGTCTGTCCGCAGGCCGCCATGGACAGCGCCAGCGTAAATATAAGTACTGAGCATATTATATTTTTCAACTTATTGATTTTCATATATACCTCTGTCATAAGCATTTAAGCATCCCTGTAAATATGGTCTAATCCACCAGTTCCTTTAAATCCGCCAGAAATTCCTTAATGGCTGTCAGAATATTTTCCTGAATCAGTCCTGATGTCTTCACCGAGAATCCGGACTGCTTTGTTGCAATGATTCTCATTCTGCCTTTATATTTTTTCATGAGTCCGTCTATTTTTTCCACCTTCATTTTTGCAGGATTCTGGATTATATAATTCATCCAGCCATCCTGAAATCTGATCTGGGATAGCAGACATCTGTGAGCCTCTGCCCTCAGAAGTCCCACCTCCATCAGTCTTTCCACAGTCTTTGGAACCTCACCGAATCTGTCGGTTATCTCCATTGTGATTTCTTCCACATCCTCTTCCTTTTCAATGCGGGAGATTCTCTTGTAAAGCTCCAGCTTCAGGAATTCATTTCTCACATATTCATCAGGAATGTAGGCATCCACCGGAATATCTATGGATGTATCAAAATCCTCTTCCTCCTGTTCACCCATTTTTGATTTAATGGATTTGTTCAGAAGCTTAACATAGAGGTCGTAGCCTATCTCTTCCATATGTCCGGACTGACTGCTGCCCAGAACATTTCCGGCGCCTCTTATCTCCAGATCCTTCATGGATATTTTATATCCTGAACCCAGCTCTGTAAACTCTCTAATTGCAGAAAGCCTCTTTTCAGCCACTTCCTTTATCACCTTATCTCTTCGGTACATCAGGAAGGCATAGGCAGATCTGTCGGATCTTCCCACTCGTCCCCTCAGCTGATAAAGCTGGGCCAGGCCGAAATTGTCTGCATTATGTATGATTATAGTATTTACATTAGGAATATCAAGTCCCGTTTCGATTATGGTGGTGGATACCAGAACATCTATTTCCTTCGAAATAAATCTGTGCATGATATCCTCCAGCTCCCGGCCGTTCATTTTGCCGTGGGCAAATTCTATATTCGCATCCGGAAGTATGGCTCTCAGCTCCAGAGCCACTCTGGCTATATCATCAACTCTGTTATAAACATAATAAACCTGACCGCCTCTTGCCAGTTCACGGGAGATGGCCTCCTTAACGATCTCCTTATCATATTCCATAACATAGGTCTGGATAGGCCGCCTGTCCACAGGAGGCTCCTCCAGAAGGCTCATATCTCTTATTCCTATGAGACTCATATGAAGAGTTCTGGGGATAGGAGTTGCAGTAAGTGTCAGAACATCCACTGTATTCTTCAGCTGCTTTATGGTTTCCTTGTGTTTAACACCAAACCTCTGCTCCTCGTCAATAATGAGAAGTCCCAGAGATTTATATTCCACATCCTTTGAAAGAAGCCTGTGAGTTCCGATTACAATATCCACACTGCCCTTCTTCAGCCCCTCAAGGATTTCTTTTTTCTCTTTTGTACTGCAGAATCTGGACAGCATTCTTACATTTACGGGATAGCCCTTCATTCTTTCTGCAAAGGTCTGATAATGCTGCTCCGCAAGAATGGTGGTAGGAACAAGATATGCCACCTGCTTACCGTCCTGAGCTGCCTTGAAGGCCGCCCTTATGGCCACCTCAGTCTTTCCAAAGCCCACGTCACCACAGATAAGCCTATCCATGATCTTAGTGCTTTCCATATCCTTTTTGGTATCTTCTATGGCATGAAGTTGATCCGGAGTTTCCTCGTAAGGGAACAGCTCCTCAAATTCCGTCTGCCATACTGTATCCTCGGAAAACTGATAACCCTTTTTGCTATTTCTTGCTGCATAAAGCTGTATCAGCTCATCCGCCAGATCATCTATATGATGCTTAACCCTGTTTCTGGTCTTATTCCAGGTATCCCCTCCCAGCTTATTCAGCTTAGGTGGTGTGGAATCCTTGCTGGAATACTTGCCGATCAGACTCAGCTGCTCCACAGGAATAAACAGTCTTCCACCTCCGGCATAATCTATATTGATATAATCCCTGATTCTGCCGTCAGAGGTTTTAACCTTTTCTATTCCCTTATATATTCCTATTCCATGCCGTTCATGAACAACATAGTCCCCTACACCTATTTCACTTATGGAGCCGTAGGCTTCTCCCTCATATTTCTTAGGGAGTTTCTTTTTCTTACGTCCCCCTTCTTTACCGAATATTTCACTTTCACTGATAAGAACTGTTTTCTCACTTGTAAGGACATAGCCCTCCAGAAGATTTCCCACAGTGATCATTACTTCTCTGGGCTGTAATGTTCTCTTACGACTTTCCGAATAGAAGGCCGGTATCTCCTCCTGCATAAAGGAGTCCGCCAGTCTTTTTGCCCTTGTTCTGGAAGGTGAAACTATTATTATCCTGTAATCATCCCTTCTCCAGCTTCTTATATCCTTTATAAGAGCCGCCACATCCCCCTTGTAGGAATAGGCACTCTTGGTTTCAAAACAAACAGAAGACTTTTCGTTCCAGTCAGTTTCCTTTCTATAAAACTCAGAGAAAAGATACAGTCTTCCCGAGGTAAGCTTTGCCAGCGTCTCCTCAGCTGTATAAAGCACCCCAGCCTGTCCAGGAAGGATGTAACCACTTTCAATTCTTGCAGCCATGGAAATGGCAAATTCCTTGGAGTAAGCATTTGCGCTTTCAAACACCCTGGCAGGCTCATCTATAAATACCGGTGTATTCTCCGGAAGATAATCCAGGAACGACACTGTGGTTCCAAAGAAATAGCTGACAAAATTATCCAGTCCTGACTTGGAATTATATTCCAGAAGTTCTTCCTTCACATGTCTGATATAGGATGTAAGTCTGGCATAGCACTCAGTCTTGAAGGTCTTCTTAAACTGACCTGCAACCCTTTCAGTTTCCTCATCTATTTTATCCAGTCCCCTTCTGATCCTGTCTTCACTGAGAACATATTCACTTGCAGGAAAGATTTCAATGCTTTCGCACTGCTCTATGGAACGCTGTGAATTCTCATCAAAATATCTGATGGAATCTATTTCATCACCGAAGAATTCAACACGAGCAGGGCACTCTTCTGTAAGGGGGTATATATCGATTATTCCTCCCCTGACAGAAAACTGCCCTCTTCTTTCAACAACAGCCACATTTTCATATCCCAGCATGGTGAGTCGCCGGTTAATCTCCCTGGGCTCTATTTCCTGCCCCACCTGAAGGGTGAAGGCATGTCTTTTGAAATAGATCATATCCGGAAGCTTATCCATAACACCATCTATGGTGGTAATGATAACTGTTCTTTCGTTCTTATATATTCTTTTTAAAATCTCCAGTCGTCTGGTGGATGTCAGATTTCCATGAACATCGGCATAATAAAACAGGGCGTCCTTAGCAGGATAAAGATACACATCTCTGTCATAAAACTTATAATCCTCATACAGCTTCTCAGCTCTGGCTGCATCATGGGTGATTATAAGTGAAAATGTATCATTTCCCCGGACCATTTCAGCCACAAGTGATCTGGCACTTCTGGTCACTCCCCAAATATTTACCGGTGCAGGAAGATCATTTATCTTTCTCAGACCGGAGCTTTCCCCTATGGGGATTCTGAGGCTTTCCATCATTCCTCCGGTAATTCTAATTGAATTTATTCATAGCTGAGTCTGCGTCGCCGGTTATTATCTCCGCCACCGCATCTGCAGCATTACTTATCGCCTCTCTGATAAGAGGAAGCTCCTCCTTAGGTGGTCTGCCCAGAACATAATCGGCCATATCCCAGCCCTGAGGCTTATTTCCTATACCGATCTTTATTCTGTCAAAGGTGTCCCCACCCAGATGTTCTATTATATTTTTGATTCCATTATGACCGCCGGCGCTGCCCTTTTTCCTGATGCGGATCCTGCCCACATCCATATCCACATCATCATAAATGACGATGAGATCCTCCTGAGTACATTTATAGAAATCTATAAGTGCCCTAACTGATTCGCCACTGAGATTCATATAGGTCTGAGGCTGCGCAAGCACAACCTTCTCCCCTTCAATAAATCCGTGACCGGTTACGGCCTTGCACTCTTTTTTGTTTAGGGGTATATTATATTTGTCCGACAATGCTATAACGGCTGAGAAGCCCATGTTGTGACGGCTTCCTGCGTATTTCAGTCCCGGATTTCCCAATCCGACTATAATCTTCATCTTAGTTCCTCTCGGTCATTATCCTCTCGGCTTCCTGAAGCTGAGCCTTGGTATTTACTCCCAGGATTTCATTTACATCTTCCACAGGCATGGCATTTACCTTAAGGCCTGTGCTCTTTATTATCTGAATAGTATCGGTGAGATAGTATTCTCCCTGTGCATTATCATTTGTAAGCTTATCAAGACTGAAGGAAAGGGCTTCCGAATTGAATACATACATACCGGAATTTATTTCCTTTACCTGAAGCTGCTCCTCTGTACAGTCCTTATGCTCTACTATCTTTAGGAATGATCCGTCCTGATCTCTGATAATTCTGCCATAGCCTGTGGGATCTTCCAGAATAGCTGAAAGCACAGTAACTCCATTTGATTCATGCCTATGTTTTTCACGAAGCTTTATGATGGTGTCAGCAGTAATAAGTGGTGTGTCTCCGCAGAGTACCACTGTATCTCCTTCTGATCCTATATGATCTCTGGCACACATTACAGCATGACCTGTACCAAGCTGTTCTCTCTGCTCGGCATATTCCACATAATCTATAATCTCTCTTTTCACAAGCTGGCCCTGATATCCCACTATCACTATAACATCTGTGGCACCGGCATCCTTTGCAGCCTGTATTGTGTAATGAACCATGGTCTGACCACATACCTTATGTAAAACCTTAGGAAGGTCGGACTCCATTCTGGTCCCCTTTCCTGCTGCAAGTATTATAGCCTTAAACTTATCCATCTCATTCTCCTTATCTATAATCCGATAATAACCTAAACACTATAACAGAAAGTCTAATGCTTTACAACGAAAAACACCCCGATTTTTTTCGGGGTGTTTCATTTTTATTTATCAGTGATCTTCATGGACTTCTTGTAACCGGATTTCTTATTAAAGCTCTTCTTGTAAGCTCCGGTCTTTCCTGAAGGAACCTTGATAGTACATTTATTCTTGATATTCTTCACGGCAGAAGCACCAATTGTGGCACTATTTCCCTTGAATTCTATCTTTTTCAGCTTCTTACAATTGTAAAATGCTTTCTTTCCTACCTTGGTTACATTGGCACCTATAACAGCCTTTTTAAGCTTCTTGCTGGACTTGAAGGCACTATCCTTTATGGATACAACCTTAAATGCATTCTGATTTAAGGTTACTTCTTCCGGTATATTTAAGGTCGTAGCTTTATTCTTCTGTTTCTTTACAAAACCACAAACCTGAACTGTACCACCTGTAAGCTTTCCATCTGTCAGCTTACATGGAGTCAGTACCATATATCTGAGATTTCCATAGGTGAATTCAGTATCCTTTGGAATTATCATATCTTCAGATACTTTAGAAGCAGCAGGAGTTACTGTTGGTGTCGCTGTCGGTGTTACTGTTGGTGTTGGCGCCGTAGTCGGCGTTGGCGTAGGAGTCGCTGTTGGAGACGGCTCCGGTTCTGGTGACGGTGACGGCTGCGGTGCATTTTTGTCCGTTACAGTAACATGAATCTTTATATCTTTTAAAAATGATGAATCAAGAATGCAGACTATAATATCTGTTTCTCCTGCACCCTTAGCCCTTAACAGACCGGTTTCATCCATGGTTGCTATTTCCGGATCAGGATTTATCACCCTGATGTTCACCTTAGCAATCTGCAAAGGCTCGTAGGTATAGGTCATCATTTCTACATCGCCCTTTTCCAGAGTAGCGTCTGTTTTATCAAAACTAAATTCATATATTATCGGGTTCATTTCTTCCGGTGTAACAACATGTACCGGACATTTTACCTCTAAGCCGCCAGGGGTGGTTATTATAATATTTGTGGTTCCTGTTTTATCTGAAGATATAATCGAACCTGTACCGTTTACGTTGGCGATTTTAGGATTCTCAGATTTAAATTTAACTGTCTGATCTGCATTCTCCGGAAGTAATGTATAACCTATAGTTGTTGCTTCATATGTAGTCATATAAATTTCCGGTCTGGTAAGATATATATTTTCGGGAGCTATATACTCATCCAATGAAACCCATTTTGCATCAAGTCTGAGTTCCTTTCTATATTCAATATAATCACCGGAAGAGTATTTCCTTTGTATTTCGACAGCTTCTCCTGTCTCCATGTCATAATCCGTTCCCTTGCCATACCATCCCATGAATATATATCCCTCTTTTGCCTCAGGCTCAGGCAAAGGACTTATAGGACTATCCGTATAAGCATATCTCTCAGCTATAAGTTCATCTCCGTCGTAGAATAATTCAGTTCTTATATCAGGCTCTTCTACCCCTACACTATCAACATAATCATCCATATAAATGATTCTTTTTAATATCCAGGTCCTGAGACGAGCTATTTCTTCTGGATAGTTATTGCATACCGATAGTATATTATGATCAGGCTCCGGATCGCCCTCGCCTTCGGATTCATCAGCTGAATCATTACCATTGAGTCTGCCTTCATCAACAGCTCCATCACGAATATATCCTGAATCATCATTCCTTCCACCAAACGGGAAAGCAGTAATGTCCGGAACATCAAAATTATTATCAGCTGAAGACGCCAGCTCCTGCTCAAACTGAGTGATAAGACCATCATCAGCTACAAGCTGCAGAATCTGATACCTAAGTGAGTTTTCGTCATTTTCACCCTCACCATACCAGAAATGATTAACACGTGCTACAAATTCCGGATCCTGCTTTAATCTTTCAAACCATGGGAATTTATTACCAGGATCATTATATGATTCCGGAGTTTCGTAATCAGCTGAACCCCATGCAACATAGTCAAAGTCCCAAAGCGGTCCGAAATAAAGCTTACCACCCCTGTCTTTATATAGCTTTGTACTTGCCGTAGAGTAAGCATCGCCGTTTTTAGTGAATTCCTGGAACAGATAGTAAAGCACTGCTGAAT
>CADBMW010000114.1 GCA_902795855.1 uncultured Lachnospiraceae bacterium | reverse complement strand
TCCTTTATCCTCATCTTCCATCTGATAGTCATAGTAAAACTGCTCTTCGATATCAATTCCCATATCCCGGATATCATCTATCTCACTATCACTAAGCGGAACGAAAACCTCAAACTCTCCATCCTCAAGATTAGTTTCCTCTGCCAGATCAATAGTTCCTCTTGATAGAGTTTCGCCTGAGCCAACTATGGTAACCACAAGAAAGATACCCATGGCGATCATTATTCCCAGCATAAAATATCTGACAAAGTGTTTTCTGAGATTTCTGAAAACTCTTTTTCTAAGTAATCTCTGCATCTTATAAATCCTCCAATTCTGCTGCCGGTATTCTCTTGTCGTTTGTATAATGCTTACCGATCTCTCCATCCTTTATATAGATAACCCTGTGAACCATATCCTTAATGGAATTGTTATGCGTAACTATAAGCATGGTGGTTCCATACTTTTCATTTATTTTCTCAAGGAGGATCAATATGTCTCTTGATGTTTTAGAATCAAGCGCACCTGTTGGTTCATCACAAAGAAGTAGCTTTGGATTCTTTATAAGTGCTCTCGCAATTGCTGTTCGCTGCTGCTGTCCACCGGATAATTGTGATGGGAACTTATCTGCATGTTCCCTGAGTCCCAAGGTTTCGAGCAGTTCATCCATATCCAGAGGATCCTTTGTAAGATATCTGCATACTTCAATATTCTCTCTTACAGTAAGATTGGGAACCAGATTGTAAAATTGGAAAATAAATCCTAAGGTATCTCTACGATAATCAGAAAGAGCATCCTTCTTAAGTCCTGCTATCTCCAGGCCATCTACCTTACAGGAACCTGAATCAATATCATCAAGTCCACCGATGCAATTCAGAAGTGTAGATTTTCCTGAACCGGATGTTCCCTGGATAACACACATCTCTCCTTGTTCTACTCCCACGGTAACACCCTTTAATACCTGAACGAAGCTGCCACCTTCTCCGTAGCTTTTTTTTAAATCTTTTACTTCAACATACATATCTTTTTCCTCTCTTCTTCCAATTTTACATAACACCGTTATGTAATTGTTATTTTTATAGGTGAGACTTAATGTCCCACCTTTTATTTACCACTTAAATTGTTTTATGTATTATTAATTACTCCAAACCAGCCACCGATTATATAACTGAACATTCCTCGAAGCTGCTTCAATGCTTCTTTCTCCGTTTTGCAATGGGTAAGCAGATGAACAAATAATTCAACCTGATCATGTGACATCCAGTGAACTATGAACTTATCTTCTTTGGTCATCTGTTTCCTGGATTTATATCCCTTCATATTCCAGAACATATCAGTATAATGCTTGTTCATCGCATCAGCTATATCATCTATTACATTTTCCATACTTGAGCCTTGAGCCTTAGTTAACAGAATCTCAAACACTTCCTTATGTTTAAAAAGGATCTTAACCGCTTCAGTAGCTGCAGCCATGTCATCTTCAAGGTCAACCTGCATTCCCGGTCTATATCTGTCTAATTCTTCCAACTCTTCTGACATATGCTTCTCTATACAGGTTCTTAGTTCCTGCACCGGACCACCTACAACACCTTTAAAAAGATCATCCTTATCCTTAAAGAAAAAATACAATGCACCGGTTGTAACTCCTGCTTCCTTACAGATATTTCTAAGAGACGCTTTCATATATCCCTTTTCGCTGAATTCTTTCTTAGCACTCATCAGAAGCTTTTCTACTGTTTCTCTGCTATTATCATTTCCCATAATCAGCCCCCGAACATTCTTTCGAAGAAGAATGCATTCTTTACAAATTAAATAACACTGTTATGTAACAATCCGAATTATATACATAACAGCGTTATCTTGTCAACTATTATTGAATATTTTAGTTTTTCAATAATTGTTCCGTTAATTCAACTGTTTTGTCTCTCATATATTTAAGTTCCTTATCAGATAAATCTTTATACATGTAATGATGACAGTAATCTTCCATAATGCCAATAGCGATATGAAGATTTTCAAACGAATGAGGTCTGTTTTTTAATTCTTCAGGAAG
>CADBMW010000113.1 GCA_902795855.1 uncultured Lachnospiraceae bacterium | reverse complement strand
TTTATAAGTATCCCATCGGATCTACGTATGAACCGTTTACTCTGACTGCGAAGTGAAGGTGAGGTCCTGTTGAAACTCCCGTACTTCCTGCATATCCTATAACGGTTCCAGCTGTTACGTTGGCTCCCACACCTACTGCAAATCCTGACTGGTGCATGTAAAGTGTTGAAAGTCCGTTACCATGATCGATGATTATTGTGTTTCCACCACCACCGAAGTATCCGGCATAAGAAACGATTCCGTCAGCTGCTGCTACGATAGGTGAACCTGAAGCACATCCAATATCGATACCCTTGTGGTAGGTTGATGCTCCTGCTGTAGGTGCAACTCTTGGACCGAATCCACATGAGATGGAGTGGGATGATGGCATTGGCCATACAAATCCGCCACCGCCATATGTTGCAACTACCGGCTGTGTTACAGGCTGTGTCTGCTGCTGTGCATCTGTTGATGATGCGTTCTGTTGCTGCTGTGCTGCCTGCTGAGCTGCTGCCTGTGCCGCAGCTGCCGCTGCTGCTTCTGCCGCTGCTCTTGCTGCTGCCGCAGCCTTCTCGATTGCAGCTATCTGAGCATCCTGTTCAGCTTCTATAGCTTCCAGCTCTTCAATGCTCATCTCTGTATCAGCTATATCTGAATTATACTGCTTTACAGCTTCTCTTTTTCCATCCTGCATAACGCTGAGAGCTTCCTGTTCTGCCTCAGCCTCTTCTTTCAGATTCTTAACCTCTGAAATGTTATTATCTATAGCTTCTTTATAGCCATCTATTTCTTTTTCAATCTCCAGCAGCTGATTTAACTGTCTCTGATCATATACAGAAACCTTATCAACATACTCTGACTGGTTTGTAACAGTTGAATAATCCTGAATTGAGAGAAGTGCACTTATATAAGTAGCATCACCGTTCTCATATGCGAACTGGATTCTCTCCTTCATGCCTTCATACTGTTTTGACTCCTGGATATATGCTTCCTGAAGACTATTCTCAGCTACTGATGCAGCTGCCTGAAGGTCAATCTTCTTATCCTCAAGAGCTTTTATCTTTCCTTCGTAATCTGAAATCTCCTTGTCGAGCTTCTCTATCATATCCATAGTATCGCTCTTTGCCTGTTTCAGATTCTTAAGTCTGCTTTCTGCTTCTTTTCTCTTCTCTTTAGCAGCAGACTTCTTTTCCTTTGCATTCTGAAGCTCATCAGCATATACAGAGTCAACACTCTGGTTCTGTGGAAGCTTAGGAATTACCGAAAATGTCATCGCGCCGATAAGTACTACACCGACGATTTTTTTGATATTACTTTTAAACATATTCTGCTCCTTATTGCAGTCTTAATGGCCAAGTCTCAAACATAAAATATTATGTCTACCAAAACAACTGTACATTAAAAGATAATACAAAACAGCCCGAAAGTCAAGGGCGCATTTTTTCAGCTCCCGGGATCTTCATTTTAAACAATTTGATCAAATCCCCGGAAGCTCCCCTTCCTCTGTAATGTGTGCATAGGCCGCTCTTTCGCAGTAAACAAGCAGTTTCCACATATTCTCCACTATAAGCTCCGGCTCCTCCTGCATATTATTCAGAACCCATTCAATTATGATTCCGCACACTCCGTATGTGAAAAATCTGGCGATGAATTCTCTCTGCTGTTTATACACCTTGGAATTCTCATCCAGCTCGTCTATAGCCCGTTTAAAGAGAGTTACTCCCTGCTCTATCATAAATCTCTTGAGATAATCCTCCGAATGACTGATTGTATTAATATAGAAGCGTTTCTCAGACTTCATCATATTCAGCGTGGCTGCAAATCTTTCCCGCCAGTTGTCAAAATCCACATCTGCCAGATAAACCTCCAGAAGCTCGGTCTCATAAATCCACCTCAGAAGATCGTATTTGTCCACAAAATGATAATAGAAGGTCTGCCTGTTGATCCCGCATTTTTCGGAAATATCCTTTACGGATATCTTATCAAAGGACTTCTCCTTAGTCAGATCCTTTAAACTGTCAGCGATTGCTTTTTTAGTAATTAATGATTCTGCCATATAGAATTTCCTTTTGTATTTTTTCTCAGGTATGAAGAACCACCCAAAGTTCATTGTACCATAATTCCTATTTAAAATAAATTTTTTTTGTGTTACAATAGGTAACGATTTATGTGCTTTTACTTCATGATCAACCGGAGGAAGAAAATGGGAGTTGCAGGGTTTATAACCATAACCTTTATAATACTCTTTGGAGCATTATTCATTCATATTACGAATAAAATCAATAAAATGGAAATAAATACCAGGGACCGTGGTGCTGAGATCGATTCCAGCCTTTGGGACAGAACCTTCAGACTTTCAAGAATCTGTTCACTTCTAAATGCCAAAGGAATCGAAAACGAGCTGGAGTGTCCTGATGTAAATGCGCTGGGACTGGGAGTATCCGCTCCTATCCAGGCAGCAAACGCCGAGAAGCTGGACAAGCAGGACATACTTCTTAGATCCATTATAAAGGAGCATCCTGAGCTTACCTCAGATGAGGCCTTTAGCACGGAACTGGAAAAGTTTAACAACGCCAGAAATGAGATGTTCAGATACAGTCTTTCCTATAATAAGAGTGTAAATGCCTACAACAGCTACATCTCAAGTTTTCCTGCCAGCGTAATCGTCATATTTAATAAGAAGAATGACAAGCAGATATTCGGTTATGTTTTCACCGAGTTAGATAGTAAAGTAGAGTAATATCAGTCAAAACAGGAGCTGCCCGTGAGAATACTTGTAATAGAAGATGAAGTCAGACTTGCTCAGACCATAGCTGACGTCATCGAAGAATCAGGCGATACAGTTGATATACAGAACAATGGTGAAGATGGCTTCTACGATGCCGTATCCGGTATCTACGATGCCATTGTTTTGGATGTAATGCTTCCGGGAATGAACGGATTTGATATCCTGAAAAAGCTTCGTGAAGAAGAGATCTCCACTCCGGTACTCATGCTTACTGCCAGAACCGAGCTGGGAGACAGAGTAAATGGTCTCAACCTGGGAGCTGATTATTATCTCACCAAACCATTTCAGAATGAAGAACTCATTGCTGCGCTTCACGCCATCATGAGAAGAAAGGCAGATATCATTCCTGATGATATAACCTATGGAGACCTGACCCTTTCCACCTCCACCCAGGAGCTGAAGAAAAGCGGCAAGACCGTAAGGCTCAACACCAAGGAATTCGAACTCATGAGATATCTTATGATAAACGGCGAAACCATACTTTCAAAAGAAACTATCATAAATAAAATATGGGGATATGATTCCGATGCAGGGGATAATAACGTGGAAGCCTATATATCATTTTTAAGAAGAAAGCTTACAAGTCTGAAGTCCAACGTTTCCATATCCGTGGTGAGAATGAAGGGCTACTATCTTTCAATCAATTAAAGGAAGACCTTATGAACAGATCTCTCAAAAAATTAAGAAATCAATTCATTATAACCATGATGTCAATAGTCATCTTATTTTTGATGACTATTTTTGTTATACAGTATTTTTCTTCTGCCAACGAAATGAAGACTTCTTCTGAGAATTCCCTTAAATTCGCTCTGGACTCGGCAAAGGAAAGAATGGAATTTGCAAATAACGAATCTGACAAACCGGATATGCCGGAAATGGATCCTCAGAATTTTCCCGGTGGAGCATCTTCCACTGATTCCGAACCGGATAAGATGCTTCCTCCCGGCTTTGGAGATAACATGCCGGGCGGAAGGCTTATGGATAACTTCGGTGACAAGTTTGCCCGTACTCCGGTGCTTCTGGTAAGGGTTTCCGAAGACGGCGAGTTCGAATCCATCAGAAATGATATATTTTACATGGAGGATGAATATATAGATGAGGTGCTGAAAGCCACTCCTTATTCAGAGGTGGACGATAAGAGCCATGTAATGTCCGAATATCATATGAGATATATGATCCGCACTGAGGGCAGTGACACCTTTATAGCCTATGTGGATGAATCTGACAATCACAGCACCTTAAGCAGTCTCCTGAAAAGATCTGTGCTGATATCCAGCGGTGTTATAATTGTGATGTTCATTCTCAGCCTCTTCCTTTCCAAAAGGGTGCTTGCCCCTGTGGAAAAGACCTGGGATGACCAGAGACGTTTTATTGCCGACGCTTCCCATGAGCTTAAGACCCCTCTTGCTGTTATCATGTCCAATGCAGATATGATAAGCAAATCCTCTGACAAAAACAGCGAGCGTAACATGCGCCGTATAGATAATGTTAAAACAGAATCCGAAAGAATGAAGGAGCTGGTAAATGAGCTTCTGGAGGTAGCCCGTGGCGATGTAGAAAGCAGGGATACCATAAAGGAAGACATCAATTTTTCAGAGCTTCTGGACGACGAGGTAATGGTATGGGAGCCAACCTGCTATGAGGCCGGAAGACCACTTGAATCAGACATCACTCCTGATCTGCACCTGACAGGTGATGCCACCAAGCTGAAGAGACTTGTGGGAATCCTCATAGATAATGCCATAAAGTACAGCACCCAGAATACTCCGATCCAGGTGAAGCTTTCCCATTCTTCCCACGGAACTTCTCGTATAAAACTTAAGGTATCAAATAAAGGCACTCCCCTTTCAGAAGAGGAATGCCATAAGATTTTCGAAAGATTTTATCGTGCCGACGAGTCCCGCGAGGCAACTCCCGGCTACGGTCTCGGTCTTTCCATAGCCACAAATATAGTGGCCGAACATGGAGGAACCATCAAGGCCTACAGTGACGGAAAGGACACTAACACCTTCTCCATCACCATGTAGAATAGGGATTTAAAGACAAATCCTTACTTACATTGCAGCCTTCATTTCCTTTACATACTCTGCCAGCTTAGCCGGTGCATCTTTTCCGTACTGAGCTACAATCTTAACCATGGCAGAACCTACTATAACTCCGTCAGCCACGCTTGACATTTTTGCAGCCTGCTCAGGCCTGCTGATTCCGAAGCCTATGGCTGCAGGAGTATCCGTCACCTCTTTAATGCTTTTTACAATGGCACCAATATCAGTGGTAATCTCACTTCTCACTCCTGTAACACCCAGAGATGAAACTGTATAAATGAAGCCCTTTGCCTGGGCAGCAATCTCTCTGATCCTGTCTTCACTGGTTGGAGCTATCATGGAGATAAAATCCATCCCATACTGAGCTGCCACTTCATCAAACTCATGTCTTTCTTCAAAAGGACAGTCCGGAATGATGATTCCGTCAGCTCCCGCTTCACTGGCATTCTTAAAGAATCTGTCAGCTCCGTAGTGAAAAACCGGGTTTGCATAAGTCATAAATACTATAGGTATACTTACAGTTTTTCTTACTTCCTTCAGAAGCTCGAACACCTTGTCAGTGGTCATTCCCGCATCAAGGGCTCTGATATCAGCCTCCTGTATAACCGGACCTTCCGCGATAGGATCCGAAAATGGTATTCCAATCTCTATCAGATCCGCACCTGCCTGGGCAACAGCTTTAAAATTCTCCACACTGGTTTCAAAGTCCGGATCTCCAGCAGTAAGAAATGCTATAAATGCTTTTTTTCCTTCAAATGCTTTATATATATTACTCATATTCGTCCTCTTTTTCTTATTCGTATATTTCCACACCACGATATCTTGCTATGGCAGCCACATCCTTATCTCCACGACCTGAAATGGTGCAGACGATAATGCTGTCCTTTGGCATCTGAGGTGCTATCTTCAGTACATGAGCTACTGCATGACTGCTCTCTATGGCAGGGATTATACCCTCTGTTCTTGAAAGGTATTCAAATGCCCCTACTGCTTCTTCATCTGTTATAGGCACATACTCGGCTCTTCCGGTACTTGCAAGATATGCATGCTCCGGTCCTATTCCCGGATAATCAAGTCCTGCTGATATGGAATAAACAGGAGCTATCTGGCCATATTCATTCTGGCAGAACAGAGACTTCATACCATGGAATATTCCCATGGAACCATTTGCCATGGTTGCAGCATTTTTAGGATTATCTACTCCCAGACCTGCAGCCTCACAGCCGATCAGTCTTACTCCCTCATCCTTTATATATTCATAGAAGGAACCGATGGCATTGCTTCCGCCACCTACACAGGCGATAACCACATCAGGAAGTTTTCCTTCTGCATCAAGAATCTGCTGACGGCTTTCCTTACTGATAACAGACTGGAAATCACGTACTATGGTAGGGAATGGATGAGGTCCCATTACTGAACCCAGAACATAGAGAGTATCATCTACTCTGGTGGTCCACTCACGCATAGCCTCGTTTACGGCATCCTTCAGAACTCTTGTTCCTGTCTTTACTGCATGAACCTTAGCTCCCAGAAGCTCCATTCTGAATACATTGAGAGCCTGTCTCTCGGTATCCTCTTCTCCCATGAATATCTCACATTCCATATCCATGAGAGCTGCAGCTGTAGCTGTGGCAACACCATGCTGACCGGCACCGGTTTCAGCTATAACTCTGGTCTTTCCCATTTTCTTTGCAAGGAGTACCTGACCCAGTACATTATTTATCTTGTGAGAGCCTGTATGATTCAGATCCTCTCTCTTGAGATAGACCTTTGCTCCTCCCAGATCCCTGGTCATCTTCTCTGCATAATAAAGAAGTGAAGGTCTTCCTGCATATTCCCTGTTCAGCTTATCCAGCTCTGCCACAAATTCAGGATCATTCTTGTATTTTTCATAAGCTTCTTCCAGCTTATGTATCTCATTCATAAGGGTCTCCGGAATGTACTGTCCTCCGAATTCACCAAATCTTCCTTTTATTTCTTTTTCCATAAATAGTGTACCATCCTATATTTCTTTCATCTGCTTGATAAGCTCTGCTTTATTATCGCTTCGCATAAGCATTTCACCAATAAGTACCGCGTCTGTTCCGTTCTCCTTCAGGACTCTTACATCCTCCGGAGTACTTATTCCACTTTCAGACACAAAGATTATATCTGAAGGAACCATTTCACGCAACCTGATACTATTTTTAATATCTACTGTAAAATCCTTCAGATTCCGGTTATTTACTCCCAGAATTCTTGCTCCTGCAGCAAGACATCTTTTTACCTCTTCGGCGTCATGAGCCTCGAAGAGACAGGAAAGTCCCAGGGTATCCGCAATCTCCAGATAAGTCTTTAACTCATCATCTGAAAGGATTGCTGCAATCAGCAGAACTGCCGAAGCCCCCATAAGCTTAGCCTGATATATCATATAACTGTCTATGGTAAAATCCTTTCTGAGCACCGGAATGGTTACATTTTTAGTGATGGCCTTTAAATATTCATCACTGCCCTGGAATCTGTCAGGTTCTGTAAGACAGCTTATGGCATCTGCACCACTGGACTCATAAACCTTAGCAATATCCAGATAAGGAAAATTCTGGGCTATAGTTCCCTTTGAAGGGGACGCCTTCTTTACCTCCGAGATAATAGAAAGTCCCTTTTTCCCAAGAGCTGTTTCAAAGGGATAATCAAACTCCTGAACCTCCATCTCTCTTGCAGCCATAAGCTCTGCATCTCTTTTTATATCTTCGGGAGAATAATCAATCTTCTGTTTTTCGATTCTCACTCTTGTTCCTGCAGCTAAATCATCTAATATCATATCTTTCTCCTGTAGGATCTGTATTTTATACCTTTTTCTAAAAATTTGTTCTTATTAACGATTGCTTACTTCAATGAGTCTCTCCAATGTTTCGGTGGCCTTGCCTGAATCTATAAGCTCTGCTGCCAGTTTTATTCCATCCTGTATACTATCAGCCTTTCCACCGATGTAAAGAGAAGCACCTGCATTCATAAGGGTAGCATTTCTCTTAGGTCCTCTTTCCTTACCACTGAGGATATCTCTTGTAATCTGGGCATTTTCTTCAGGTGTTCCACCCGCAAGGTCTGACTTGGAACATGTTTCAAAGCCAAAGTCCTCAGGCTTTATAACTGTAGTTCTGTACCATCCATCCTTAATCTCGCAGATAGTAGTAGGTGAGCTGAGGGAGATTTCATCCAGCTTGTCCTGTCCATATACTACCATACCTCTCTTAACTCCAAGGCTTGTAAGAACCTGTGCCAGTGGCTCCACCAGATATTCATCGTAAACACCAAGAAGCTGCATGACAGGTTTGCCGGGATTTGTAAGAGGTCCCAGAATATTAAATACTGTTCTGAAGCCCAGCTCTTTTCTGATGGCTCCTACATATTTCATGGATGCATGATATTTCTGAGCGAAGAAGAAGCACATGCCTACTTCATTCAGAAGCTCTACGCATTTCTCAGGATCCTGCTGTATATTTACACCAAGAGCCTCAAGACAGTCAGCAGTTCCGCACTTGGATGAAGCTGCTCTGTTTCCATGCTTTGCAACCTTCATTCCACCTGCTGCTGCAATAAGAGCTGATGTTGTGGTGATATTGAAGCTGTGAGCATTGTCTCCACCGGTTCCTACTGTTTCAAATATATCCATACCTGTATCAACCTGAGTGGCATGGTCTCTCATGGCTGCCGCACAGCCTGCTATCTCGTCCTTTGTCTCAGCCTTTGCACTCTTTGTTGAAAGAGCTGAAAGAAATGCCGCATTCTGAGTAGGAGTTGTCTCTCCACTCATTATCTCATTCATTACTGTGTAAGCCTCATCATATGTAAGATCCATCTTGTTTACTATTTTTTCAATTGCTTCCTTGATCATTTTTCTACCTCCTGATCATATATTTAAATAGTTCTTTATTATATTCATTCCTTCCGGAGTCAGAATTGACTCGGGGTGAAATTGTAATCCGTAGACATCGTAATCCTTATGCTTTACTGCCATCACTTCCTGGTCATCATCTGACGTAGCTATGACCTCCAGAGTGTCCGGAAGTGTTTCTGCCTTGGCTGCCAGGGAATGATATCTTGCAACCTTCAGCTTATTTCTGCCTTCCTCATCCTCATGGTACAGTCCTTCAAAGAGAGGAACTGCCTCTTTAATAGTACATATAGACTGTTTTCCATGCATCAGACGTTTTGCATATGTTACTGTAGCTCCGTAAACCTCGCATATAGCCTGATGTCCCAGGCAGACGCCCAGGATTGGAATCTTTCCTGCCAGCTTTTTTACAACCCCCTCGCAGATTCCGGCATCCGAAGGTTTGCCGGGACCCGGGGAGAGTATTATATGAGAAGGGTTTAATCTCTCTATTTCATCTACAGTCATCTCATCATTTCTTATAACTTTTATATCGGGATTTAAGCTTCCCACAAACTGATACAGATTGTAGGAAAAGCTGTCATAATTATCAATCAGAAGAATCATATCCTATCTCCTTTTTATTACATAACTGATGCTTCATTTAAAGCATTTACCACTGCCTGAGCCTTGTTCAGGCTTTCCTGATATTCTGTAGCAGGATCGCTGTCTGCTACTATTCCGGCTCCGCTTCTTACAAATACCTTGCCATCCTTTTTCACTGCAAATCTGATGGCTATGCAGGTATCCATATTTCCGGCAAAATCGATATAGCCAATGGCTCCGCCATAAATGCCTCGCTTATTTTTCTCCAGCTCATTTATTATTTCGCAGGCTCTTATCTTGGGCGCTCCCGAAAGGGTTCCTGCCGGAAGAACTGCTGCCACTGCATCCTCTGCATCATACCTTAAGTCATCTATCCTTCCCTTAACTGTAGAGCTGATATGCATTACATGGGAATATCTCATGACTGACATATAATCCAGAACCTCCACAGAACCGAAGCGGCTTATCTTTCCCAGATCATTTCTTCCCAGATCCACCAGCATGTTATGCTCTGCCAGTTCCTTTTCATCCTTCAGAAGTCCTGCTTCCAGATCTCTGTCCTCCTGTGGAGTCTTTCCTCTCGGTCTTGTTCCCGCCAGAGGGAAGGTGTAAAGGTTTCCATTATCCAGCTTTACCAGAGTCTCCGGTGAAGCACCGGCTATCTCCGTTCCATCTATATCAAAGTAGAACATATATGGAGAAGGGTTCATGGCTCTCAGCTGTCTGTAGGTATCGAAAAGGCTTCCTGCAAAATCAGCCTCCAGCCTGTTGGAAAGAACAACCTGGAAGATATCGCCTTCGTAGATATACTTCTTTCCCTTTTCTACCATTTCCATATACTCTTCTTTTGTAAAGAGAGCTCTGAAATCTGAAAGAAGTCTGCCCTTAGGAATCACTCCCTTTTCCTTATAGAGTATAAGATGTTCCAGCTCATCCAGCTCTGCAAGAGCCTCTGCGTAATTCTCATTCAGGTTATCTGTTGAGACATTTTTTATAAGGACTATTCTCTGCTTAATGTTATCAAAGGCTATACACTTATCAAACAGCATAAGCTCCATATCCTTGAAATCATCTGTATCCTCGGCATCCAGTACAAGACTTGGTTCGCTGTATTTTATATAGTCAAAGGAGAAGTATCCCACCAGTCCGCCGGTAAATCCCGGAAGGGTGTCTATCTTCGGACTTCTGTATGAGCTCATCAGCTTCCTGATGAATTTGCCCGGGGCACTGTATTTTCCTTCTTCACTATCATCAGCACCTGCTTCGATTGTGATCTTTTCTTTTCTGTCTTCCCTTATGTAGGTCACATCCATTTCTCCGTTTTTCAAAGAAATGCTGAGAACCGGATCAAAGCCCAGAAAAGTATATCTTCCTGTATAAGCCTGATTGACCACACTTTCCAGAATATAGGTTCTGCTGCTCACCGCCTTAAGTCTTCTCATTACCTCTATAGGGGTAACTGCATCAGACATGATAGCCTTTGCAACGGGAACCAGTGAATAATCCGATTCATATTTTTTCAATTCATCCAGAGTTAATATTACCGACATCTGAACCTCCTTACTTTCCCGGATAAAGCCTGCAGAGCTTAATCCATAAAACAAAAAGTCCTTAGCATAATAAGAAAATTATGCTAAGGACGAAATAACAATTCCGTGGTGCCACCTTAATTTGGTATTATATACCACACTCTATAAGATACTCCGTATAATAAAAATACTTTCATATCCCTGCCGTTTGACGCCCGGCTCACGTCACAGAATACTCTCCATCAGGATTTGACTGTGCCCTCATCGGTCCATTTGCTAAGCTGTTACTGCGAAGCTCTCATCATATGCCCCACTCTCTGTAATGCACATTTCATAGCGTTATCTCCGAATCAACGGTTTAACTATTAAATTTATAGACTACATTCTATGACTATTCTTTTTTTGTGTCAACTGTTTTTTTATCTCCCAGCTTCTCCATCAGCTTTTCTTTGTCCTCTTCAGCCTTTTTCTGCTGCTTATGGATGTTATCAATATCCTCAGTTGTTCCGCCACCGGTATCATCCGGCGCTCTGAATTCTCCCTTATCCACAAGTCTGAGGAAGGCATCCACAACATCAGCTGCCAGCTGCGTTCCTGAAACCTCTTTGATAATAGAAACAGCCTTATCAAAATTCATTCTCTTTCTGTAAGGACGATCCGAATACATGGCATCGAAGGTATCGGCCACAGCTATGATCTGAGCAACCCTCGGAATCTCATCTCCCTTAAGTCCCTTAGGATATCCTTTTCCATCCGGTCTCTCATGATGAGCTCCGGCTCCGATTGCCAGCTCCGGCATGATACTGATATCCTTCAGTACCTTATAGCCCTGAGCAGAATGGGATTTGATGATATTGAATTCCTGATCTGTCAGCTTGCCCGGCTTATTCAGAACTTCAGGCGGAATTCCTATCTTACCAATATCATGAAGAAGTCCTATGTTGTAATACTTCTCCACAGTATCCTCATCATAGCCCAGCTCTCTGGTAAGCATTGCCGTATATTCCGCAACTCTGGTGGAATGACCATTTGTATATTTGTCCTTCATATCTATGGTCTTTGCAAATGCTTCTATCATCTCTCTGATGAAGATTTTATTTTCCCGCTGCTTCTTTACCAGTTCCTCGGTCTTATGATGTACGTAACGAACAACGATAAGAACCAGAACTGCAAGGATTATCAGCGAAACAAGAATTCTGAACCAAAGCTTTTCATGTGTAGCTTTCTTCTTTTCGATATGGATATTGTACTCACTGTTTCCCTCACCGAAGGAATTCTGAAGCTGGATTTTAAAGGTATAGCTGCCACCGTCCAGGTTTGTATAAACCACAGGCTCCAAAGCAGTTCTGTCCACTGTAATGGCATCCTTATCAAAGCCCTCAAGATGATAGGTAACCTTTGGATTTATCAGTGAGTAGGTATAAACATAACTGTAAATGGTAAGTCTCTTTGTACTGGCCGGTAATGTTATATCACCATCATCATCTGCGTAGATGAACTTTCCGTCCACCTCTACGAAAGGAACTGCTACCTTAATATCAGCTACGCTTTCATTTGTTGCATCTATATTAACCTTTGTAACACCGGAAGCACCGGAGATATAAAGGTCTCCATCCTCAGAAAGATAACTATAAGAATTTGCAGTAGTGATATATGGAAGACCATTATCCCTGCTGTAATATACAGGATTTATATCACGGTTCTGCAAAAGCTCCTCTGTAGAAACAACATAGATACCATTACTACTGAGTATCCACATCTTTCCATCCTTATTCTCATACATATCGAAGTTGTTTGAATAAGGGAACTTCTTAACCAGGGTTATCTTATCATCCTTCATAAATGAGATCGAATTGCTGGTTACTATCCAGAACAGATTTCTTGCACTATCCCATTTGATTCTGAGGATAACCTCTGAACTAAGGCCATCATCCACACCCAGGTTTTTGATGTTATTTCCATCCAGAACGTAGATTCCATTTCCATCAGATCCGATATATATTTTTCCGTCGCCACCTTCGCAGACAGTCAGAACCTCGGAATTACTGAGGCCATTATCTTCGTTATATAACTCGCTTATTTCATCATCCTTCAGTATGACAAGGCCTCCGCTGCAGGCCACCATCATCGTACCATCGGAACGTTCGCTTACAACTCTTATTCTGTCCGAAGGCATACCATCCTCAGCCGAATATGTTCTTACCTTGCCATCATCATAGAGCACGAGTCCCAGCTCACTGTATGTGGAAAACCACAGTCTGCCCTTTGAATCCTTTATGATGGATCTGATTCTGGCACCCTTAAGGAGTTTGATCAGGTCATCATTGTTTTTATATCCCTTAACCGAAGTCTGAACAGAGGTGATAGGGAACTTTAAAAGCTTTCTTTCATTATTTACAATTACCAGTCCATCATCGGTTCCAATAAATAATTTGTTATCGGATACGCAGGTTCCGTTTACAACCATTTTTCCAAGTCCGAAACGCTCATTTATATCCATGAAACGGTTTGGAACGATTTTCATAACACCCTGGCGGGAGGATGAAACCCATATATTACCTTCATAATCTGCTATCATGGAATTGACAGCATTATTTACAGGAATATTATCAAGAGCTGTAAATCCCTCATCATTTATAATACCGATTCCATCGTCGGCGGCTATCCATATCTGATCCTCGAACTTTTCCAGGGAATTAGTATAGGCAAGGGGAGCAATATCTATTGTCTCCAGATTTGATATATCATCACCAAGCTTTCCGTAGTACAGCTCTGATTTTTCAGTTCCGAAATAAAGATAACCCGGTTTAGCAGGATCCGGCAGAATGGTGGTAACGGTTCCGGTACCCATCTTATCTCCGTCATAATACTCCGTAACCTTTTTATCCTTTATAACAAAAACCGCTCCGGAAAGAGTATTGCCATAGATAGTTCCGGCTGAATCAATTCTCAGCTCATGGATAAATTCTCCATTCAGCTGACTCTCGTCTACTGCATGAAGCTCCATATTTGTATCGATCATTCCCAGACCATTTGTTGTGGCAATGAAAATATTTCCCTCTTTATCTTCTATAATGTCACGTATGGATGAGGATTTAAGTCCCTCATTATTCTTGAAGAAGGTAGTCTTTCCCTTCTCCATCATTGCCACACCATTATCATTGGTTCCTATCCAGAGTCTGTTCTTACTGTCCACATAAAGACTGACAACACTGGTAATACCGGTTGTGGAATCAATTCTTTCAAATGTATTTCCGTCATATCTGATAAGACCACTGTAGCTTCCTATCCAGATAAAGCCCTCATCGGTTTCAGCCAGGGCATTTGCTTCCGATGTGGGAAGTCCATTTGTATTGTCATAGAGTACTGTCGAATACCCGTCTCCACTGACAGGATCTACCGACAGATTTTCCATATCTGTACCGGATATAGTTTCCGCCCCTGCTGAAAATGAAATTAAAAACACAAGACATAAGCATACCAGAGATACGCTTAGTCTTGTGATTTTTTTATATTTTGAAAACTGATTTTCCAATGTATTTTTTATACTTATAACCATATCGACCACCCCACCTAACATAGTCAATGTTAAAGGTGATTATACTATATTTAAGTACAAGTGTCAAAAATCCATGGGACAGATTTCGCTATTTATTCAGTTTAATTCTCAGGGTTTTCCTCCGGATTTCCTTCCGGATTTTCTTCATCCTCCACCACCATGGTAGCCGAACCATAGGCCTTAAGAGGCTTACCATTTTCATCAAATTCAGTGGTATACCTGACATGGAATGGTACCCTTCCTATAGTAAGTGGTATGATGGCCTCCAGATGGTCCACACCTTCCTCCAGCTTTTTATGCCACCCTCTATACATATCAGCATAATCCTGCGGAAAGATTCCGGCGTCGATAGCAGGCTCCGGATAATTCTCCAGAAGAGGTGGAAGTCCCAGATCCCTCATACATCTGTAGCAAGGTCTCATCCGCTTTGTGGCTATATCATATTCCCAGGCATAAACATTTGCCTGCTCGCTGGCAAATCTGAAACGTCTCTCACTGTTATAGAGTTCATTATATTGTTTCTTTTCTGCAGTGATATTTCGCACCATGGTATAGAAAAGATACCTGTTTTCAGTTCTTCCAATTATTCTTATGGAACTTCTGACACATATTTTCTCAACACCGCACATTTCTGTACATACAGTTCGCCAATGTTCGCAAACCTCCTCTTCGCCGGATTCTATGGCCTTTTTAACGGTATCCATAAACAGCTTACGGTCTTTTTCATCCTGATTCTCCCATGGATCCGAACTGATGATTTCCTTTTCGGAACGTCCCATGCCAACTTCTTTGATATATTTTTTATTAACCCGGAGTACTTCCACAGATTCATCTCTTGAGTCATAGGAAAATACCGCAGCCGCTCCCACATAATTACTGAATATAAGAGTTTCCATTGATTCAGGATTCCAGAACTTTCCTGCTTCTATAGTATCAATAAGACTCATATCCGAAACAGTAGGCTCATGATTCAGAACGCTGATTTCTTTTATAAATTCCTCTTCCCTGAGAGGCTTGTAATAAAGATATCCCTGAATATAATTGCAGCCGATACTATTCATGTAGTCTGCCTGTGTCATGGTTTCAACACCCTCTGCAATTACAGGGGTCTTCAACCATCTTGCCATATTGACCATGGAACTGAGTATGGTTCCACCTCGTCCGCCTATATTTCCACTGAGAAATGTCATATCCAGCTTAATGATATCCACATCCAGATCCTTCAGAATGTTGAGTGAAGAATATCCGCTTCCGAAGTCATCCATTTCAACAAGATATCCCAGTTCATGAAGCTTATCCAGAACATCGGATACCAGCTCTATTCCTCCTATAGCCGAAGACTCGGTAATCTCAATACGAAGGTATTTTACAGGGATATCATATTTCTTTCTTATCTCTTCAATCTGTTCTACATAATTATGATCATAGATATCAAATCTGGACATATTTACAGAAATAGGAATGAGCCCCATTCCCTCATCCAGACATTTTCTCTGAAATTTGCATACCATTTCAAATACGTGAATATCCGTATCAAATATCAGACCATTATTTTCCAACACAGGAATAAAGTCCGATGGAAACTGCATTCCGTTTTCCGGATCCTTCCATCTGACCAGCGCCTCCGCGCCTATCATCCTTCCTGTAGAATGATTTATCTGAGGCTGATATACGACAAATATATACTCATTCTCGATGGCCTCTCTGAAGTTGCCCAGCAGCTCTGACTCAGTCATTCTTTTTTCCATTTTGCAACACTCCCCTCATAAAAGCCCCTTGAGATACTGTTATTAAACCACCTATTATGTAGTATAACATATTTAGAGGAAGAAGCATATTTATAAAATAATTATTTTGAATTAAAAAAAGAAGACTGCGACATGACATCGCAGCCTCCAAAAAAATGAGATTACAGTTATTATAAATAAAGTTTTTCTATTTTAAAGGTTAGCGCAGTGTAAGTAGAGGAGCTTCAGGTCTTCGGCGTTTTCTACATAGGTGTACTCATGCCGTTTTCCCAGGTGAATCAGTTCCCCGTCTTTGTAGACCATGAGACGATTCTGGGGTACTTCCTCCCAGCCCTTATCCTGAAGGGGATGGGTTGAGAATATAACTGAACCGGAATGCTCGCTTTTGTACAGGGTTCCTTCTTCGTTTTTATGTACATAGAAATAGTCTCCGTCATATAGCATGATATTTAACTTATTTCCCGGAACTATCTTTCGGATTATATTTTCAACCAGCTTTATTCTCTCATTTACATCGAAGGAATTCAGTTCGCGAATGTAATGCTTGTTCATCTGATCCACTATGTATAGAAGTATTCTTTCGCTGTCCGTGCTGCCTTCCTGATTATACTGATATGCGCTCAGTACCGGAGAATCAAATATGGTTCCATTATGAACCAGAACCCAGGTTCTTCCGGATTCATCTCTTTTGGAAAACGGATGTGTATTACTGAAGCTGACGTCACCCATGGTTGCCTTCCTTATATGAGCCATACATCTGGAGGTCTCAATCCTGCCGGTGAGTCTATTTTTCAGATACAGACTGTCGGAGGCCCTTATGGGTTCCTTTTCTATGGACACTGAATCATGATCCAGAAATGCCAGCCCCCATCCGTTTCTGTGTTCCACACTATGTTCAAAGAATCTGCTCAGCAGATCATTTATTTTAATTTTTCTGTTGGCAGTTACCCCGAACAGTTCGCACATATTATAAATACTCCTTTCCCTCTAAAATAAGCAGGGACATCCTTTATTCCGGGATGCCCTGAGCCAGATTTAGTATATCTGTAAATTCAACTTTGTCAAGCTGTATGTAATGTCCCACAGGACCATTTCTTGTTGCACGCTGCGCCATTTTATCGAAGTTTTTATCATCTATATTCAGCTCCGTTAATGTCGTAGCAAGATTCAGTTCCTTGAAGAAATCCCTCAGTTTATCTGAAAGTATGAGAGCTCTCTGCTCTTCAGAATGATCATAAGCATCCACACCGAATACTCTTGTTGCAAGAAGGGCCGGTCTCCATGGTTTTACTTTGGCTGCATATTTTACCCAGGCCACAAAGACAACTGCCATACCCTCGCCATGGGTTATCCCATATTCGGCTGAAAGTTCATGCTCTATTCTATGGGAGCCCCAATCAGCTGATCTTCCGGCATCCAGGAAGTTATTATGAGCTACGCTGGCCAGCCACTGTATCTCCGCCTTGGCATTCAGGTACTCCTGATTACTTTTAAGCTCTGAGATATCATTTTCCTTCTGAAGCCTGATTATTCTGTGAGCGTTCAGAAGAAGAGCTTTTATGGCACCTTCTATAAGGTAATCTGTTGTGTCGCTGTTTTTCTCATCTGAGAAATATCTTTCAAGCAGGTGCGCCAGAACGTCGGCTATTCCCACGTTTGTCTGATACTTAGGAAGTCCTATAGTATATTCGGGATTCATTATGGCGAACCTTGGAATTATCCTGTCGTCCTCAAATCCCAGCTTCCATTCACCGCTGGAAAGTATTGCAGCGTTTGATGTTTCTGACCCGCTGGAGGCAGTGGTGGAGATAACTCCGATGGGAAGCACCTTTTCAGGCACCACGCCTTTTTCGAAGAAATCCCACACATCGCCTTCGTAGGGAACACCTATGGCGATGGCTTTCGCGGTATCTATGGCACTGCCGCCTCCCACCGCCAGGATGAAATCAACATTTTCTTCTTTTCCCTGCTGAACCAGTTCTCTTACCAGTTCGATATCGGGATTCGGAACCACATTTCCATTTTCCAGAAATTTGATTCCAAGTTCTTCAGCAGCCTTTTTTACTACCTGGTATATTCCCAGATCCTTAATGAAGTCACCGCTATATACCAGGAGCAGGGATTTCACTCCCCCGGCTTCCAGGAGGGCTTTTAGATTATTCTGACTTCCGACTCCGAAAATGATCTTCGCCGGGTTATAATACTCAAAGCTTTTCATAATTTTTCCTTGTTAATATTTTTTAATAGATTTTAGTAAAGTGGTACTACTGCACCATCGTATGTTGCATTGATATAATCACTTATTTCTTTACCCTGAAGTACCTTTACAAGTGCCTTAAGGGCTTCATCATCTTTCTTATCAGCTGATGTTGCGATTATATTTCCATAGGTCTGAGCTGCAAGTCCGTCATTTGCTTCAACTGCAAGTGCATCCTTAACACTGAGACCACCTTCTATTGCATAGTTACCATTTATAACTGCTATGTCTACATCTGGAAGTGACTGAACAAGCTGCTCAGGTGCAAGCTCCTTGAACTCGATATTCTTTGGATTGTCTGTGATATCTGCTACAGTTGCTTCGATGCCTGCGTCATCCTTAAGTGTGATAATGCCTTCCTGATCCAGAAGAAGAAGTGCTCTTGCTTCATTTGTTACATTGTTTGGAACTGCAACGGTTGCTCCATCAGGAAGATCCTTAAGATCCTTTGTCTTTCCTGCATAAACACCAAATGGCTCATAGTGTACAGCGCCAATGGATACAAGGTCTGATCCGTTTTCTTCATTGAACTGATCCAGATATGGAACATGCTGGAAGTAATTTGCATCAAGGCTTCCCTCTATAACACCGGTATTTGGTGTGATTGAATCTTCAAGCTGTACTATCTCAAGTGTGATTCCCTGCTTCTCAAGGATTGGCTTTGCCTGTTCAAGGATTTCGGAATGTGGGGTGATGTTTGCTCCTACCTTGATGGTTACAGGATCGCCTGTATATTCTTCGCTGTCTCCAGCTGAGCTTGCAAGTATATCTACATCCTTAACTGATGACTCTGCTTCAGCTGCCTCTGTTGATGATTCCTCACTGGCCTCTGCCTGCTCTGTAGCCTTTTCAGTTACATTTTCACTTGTTTCTTTTGATCCGCATCCTACAACTCCAAGTGCAAGTACAAATGCTGTTCCTAATGTTAATAATCTCTTTTTCATAATCTTTTCCTCTTTTCATATTCTTATTTTTTTCTTTTGTTTACCGGTATGCGATTACTATAAAGCCACCGGGGGATTATTTCAAATTCTTGATTTCTATACTCTGCTATAGGTTTTGCTTATAACCCTTATAGCCTTATTTTTCAGGCCCGTCTCAGTTTCTTTGAGAACTTTACTCCAGCCTCCTGGATCAGCATTACCATGGCTATCAGTATTCCTACCGTTACCCAGAGCACTGTCTTTTCATATCTGTAATAACCATACTGGAGGGCGATAGCTCCCAGACCGCCTCCACCTATAACTCCTGCCATGGCTGAATATCCCAGCACGGTGGCAACATTTATAGCCGCTCCCAGCAGCAGGGACGGAACCGCCTCAGGTATGATGAAATGTATTATGATAAATAATGGGCTCGCTCCCATGGAGTTGGCCGCCTCGATGATTCCCGAAGGTACTTCATTCAGTGACGACTCAACCATCCTGGCTACTATAGGAATGGTTCCAATTGTTAGGGGAACGATGGAAGCTGTGGTTCCTATAGACGAGCCCACTATAAATCTCGTAACAGGAATGAACAGAACCAGCAGAATCAGAAATGGTAATGATCTGAAGATGTTCACCACCAGTCCCACTGCTGCATTTATGGTTTTGTTTTCAAAAAGATGTCCCTTGGAAGTGACATACAGGATCACTCCCAGCGGCAGCCCAAGTGCGTACGCAAACAGGGCTGAGAAAAATGTCATTTGCAAGGTTTCAAATATTCCTTTTATTATGGCCTCTCTTATATAATCTGTCATGATGCCTTCACCTCCAGTACATTGATTCCGCTTTTTTCAAAATAATCCAGAACGATAGTCTGATCTTCTTTTTTCTCAGGCAGCTCCACCACCATCTGACCATAAACCACGCCACTTACACTTCTGGTATTTGCGCTCAGGATGTTTATCTTTCTTCCTGTATCCTCCACCAGATTCGAAATAAAAGGTTTATTTACAGACTGTCCGTCAAATACTATTCTTACAACTGAGCTGTCTTCTCCCGAAGCTTCAAATGGATTTATGCCGTCCTCCCCCACCTTAGGGAATACCAGACTCTTTGCCGCATCGGACTTAGGAGCCGCAAATATATCTGTCACATTTCCAACTTCAGCTATAACGCCTTCGTCTACAATGGCTACTCTGTCACATATTTTTTCAACCACGGACATTTCATGGGTGATGATAACCACCGTAAGTCCCCGGGTCCTGTTTATTTCCTGAAGCAGGTCCAGAATCTCCTCAGTAATCTTCGGATCAAGAGCTGAGGTTGCCTCATCACAGAGCAGTACCTTGGGATCATTGGTCAGGGCTCTGGCAATTGCAACACGCTGCCTCTGTCCTCCGGAAAGCTGGGAAGGATAGGAATCCTTTTTTTCCTTAAGGCCAACCACCTGAAGCATCTCCAATGCTTTTTCCTTTCTTTTTTTACGGCTCACGCCCGCTATCCTGAGGGGCAGCATAACATTTTCCAGCACTGTCTTCTGATTCAGAAGATTAAAGCTCTGAAATATCATTGAAATGGACTGCCTTACCTTTCTGAGTTCTGCAGGCTTCAAATCTCCCAGGTTCTCACCAAAGAATCTTACTTCTCCCTCAGTCACATCCTCCAGCCTGTTCAGTGTTCTTACCAAAGTGGACTTTCCGGCGCCGCTCATTCCGATTATTCCGAATATTTCCCCTTCGTAGATTTCCAGGTTCACATTCTTAAGAGCGGTAAATTCCTTACCCTCATTTTTGTAAACCTTTGTCACATTTTTTAGTTCAAATACTTTTTCTGCCATAGTTATCTCCTTTTATAAAAGATTACCTGTATAATTTATAATCCCGGGGTGTTAAAAACAAATACAGCTTTCTTATACAACTATATAGGTTTAGCCTATAACATATGATTTAGCTCTTGCGAATGAAATGGTCATAGTTTATCATAGGCATTACCGTTTATTTAGCAGAGGTGGATCATGGTTAAGAAAACTCTTGAAGAGATGGAGTCCGACTCCAGGGAAAAGTTAATAATAGATATCCGGGATACTGAAGAGAATTCGGTGGAAGCCTATCCCTCTTCCATTAACATATATATAGAGGGAATATTAGAGGATGACTTCGGCATGGACCAGGAGGAAACTCTCGAATACTGCCAAAGGCTCATCTCCCGGACTGCTGAGCTTACGGGCTCGGAGCCTTCAAAGGATATCCCAATCTACCTCATCTGCTACACCGGACTGAAGAGCGATATAGTATCCGATAAAATGCAGTCTCTGGGTTACGAATGCTACAGCCTTGCAGAAGGCTACAGATGCATCATGAGAAGAAATGTTCAGAGATATCTTCAGAGTTCAAAAGAAGCCATTTCCGAAAATAATGAGCAGTATATTAAAGACGTGGAACGCAGCCTGGTTAAGAGATTCCGCAAGGACATCTGGTGCAAATTCACCAAGGCTATAAATGAATATGAACTGATCCAGGATGGAGACCGGATAGCTGTCTGCATCTCCGGCGGTAAGGATTCCATGCTGATGGCCAAGCTCTTCCAGGAGCTTTATCGTCATGGAATAAAAAACTTTGAGCCCGTCTTCCTTGTAATGAATCCGGGCTACAATGATATGAATTATCAGGTTATTCTGGATAATGCCAAGAAGCTTGGCATTCCAATAGAGGTTTTTAAAACCGATATATTTGATTCTGTGGCAGAGGTTGGCGACAATCCATGCTATCTCTGTGCAAGAATGCGAAGAGGCTACCTTTACAGTCAGGCAAAGGAACTTGGCTGCAATAAGATAGCCCTGGGTCATCATTTTGATGATGTGATTGAAACAATCCTAATGGGTATGCTCTGGGGAGGTCAGATCCAGACTATGATGCCCAAGCTCCACAGTACCAACTTCGAGGGTATGGAACTTATACGTCCCATGTATCTGATTCGTGAGGAAGCTATAATACGCTGGAGGGATTATAACAATCTATATTTCATTCAGTGCGCCTGCCGGTTCACAGAGAACTGTGCATCCTGCGGCGGCACCGGCAAAGGTTCAAAAAGAGCCGATATCAAAAATCTCATCAGCCAGCTGGCTAAGGAGGATCCTATTATAGAGAAAAACATTTTCCGGAGTGTAGAAAATGTTAATCTCGCCACTGTTGTGGCCTATAAACAAAATGGCATTAAACATCATTTTCTTGATGAATATGATAATCAGTAGCTTTCTTACTGAATGTTTTCTCTCCAGGTAGCTGGTTTGAACTCATTTATAATCGGAAGAAGTCTCTGATCTACATCTATTTTAAGAACTGAGTTGAAGTTATTGGTTGCAATCATCTGGCCTGCAAAACCTACGATAACTACGATTTCCTGATCGTTCCAGAATTTTTTAACTCTGTCAAAGAGTTCATCGGAAACTGCTGTAGGATTCTTAACTATCTGCTGTCCAAGCTCTGCAAGCACCTGCTCCTTCTCATCATACTGAAGGTTTGCAGGATCAAGTCCAAGTCCTTTAACATCACTGATGAAGAACAGTGAGCAAAGCTGGCATGAATTTGTGGTTGAAATTGAATGAGCATAAAGGATTGCATCCTTTTCTCCGATTACTTCTACCAGACGGTTCCAGGAGGTATACCATGCTATAAATGCATCGTAGGTTGCCGCGTCATTGAGAAGTCCTCTCTTCATATTTGTAACTGCATTTCTTCCTGCAAGTTCTTCGTATCTTTCTCTCTCTGCTCCGCTTGTTTCTTCAAGCTCTAAAAGTTTTACTCGTGCCATAATTTTCTATCTCCTTATTTTTTATATTTGGGTGTTTCCCTTGTTCGAGATAGATAATACCTTTTTCCGAGTGTTCTGTCTAATCCCTATATCTTATCGTCAGATATAGGCTGAAACTATATCTACCGGTGCGAGTCAAGATTTAGTTTTTCCTGTTATAAGCCATCTTCTTGTATTTGCTAAGTTGGTCGATGTACAGCTGGCCCAGCTCGGTTATCCTTGAATCCTTCCTCTTGATATAACCGATTCTCATCTTTTCGCTTTCCTTCAGCGGAATTGCTGCATATCCGGAACCATTCAGATCCTCACTGATTATTCCCGAACACAGTGTATATCCATTGAGTCCCACCATAAGGTTCAGCATTGTGGCACGATCATTTCCCTTGATTATCTTGTCATAATCATAGGTACTGAGCTGCTCCTCTGCCAGGAAAAGTGATCCGGATTTACCCTGATCAAAGGAAAGAACCGGATAGTCTGAAAGCTCATCTATGGACAGCTCTTTCTTTTTCGCCAGAGGATGATTAATGCTTAGATAAACGAAGGTATCACAGGTGAAAAGCTCATGGAAATCCAGTGAGTTGGTATGAAGCATTTTCCTGATAACCTTCTCATTGAAATCATTTATATAAAGAATTCCCAGCTCGGATTTGAAGTTCTTTACGTTTTCTATAACTTCATCGGTTCTGGTCTCATATACCGCAAATTCGAACTTATCCATTCCGTACTGCTTTACAACTTCTACGAAGGCCTCCACCGCAAATGAATAATGCTGCATGGAAACGCTGAATCTCTTCCTGGTCTTCTTTCCAAGATAATGATCCGAAAGCAGTTCGAACTGATTATGAACCTGTCTGGCATAACCCAGGAATTCCTCTCCGTCGGAGCTTATGAGCATACCCTTGGGAGTTCTTATAAATATATCAAATCCCAGCTCTGTTTCCAGATCCTTTACGGCTCCGGAAAGACTTGGCTGTGAAATAAACAGCTTCTTTGCAGCCTCGTTCATAGAACCGCAGTCTGCTATTTCTAATACATATCTTAACTGTTGTAATGTCATTTTGTATCACCCTAAATTCTATTTTTTTTTATAATTCCTTACCTTTAAAAACACCCGTAAAAGTCAAGATGCCAAACTCATATCCTGTACTTTCCCGGGTGTTAATTTTTCGATACTTCCCACATTCCTACGCGAAAACAATCTCCGGAGTTCTTCTCCTTGGGAACCAGTCTCCCACAGCTGCTATTTTGTCAGCCATACATAGAACAAATGCTTCCTTTGAATGAGGCATTTCCAGTGAAAGAGGCCACATATGACTTCTAATGGCTGCTATGCTTTTCTGATCGATATCATCCCATAACTCCTTTGCGGTTATGGCTGAATTCTTTGGATGAAGATATCCGCATACAAAATTGTTTCTATATCTTTCTTTTCTGCCAAGCATTCCCAGATCATGCAGAAGCGAAATACGAACCACCTTTACAGGGTCAAGCTCTACTCCCCTTTTATTAAAGAAATCGCATAATACAAGTCCTACTCTTGCTGTTAATACCGAATGCTTTGCTACTGATGAGCGACAGTGATGTTTCTGGGACATTGCTTTTGAAAATGCCTCAGAAGATAAAATATCCCCACCAAACTGCTTAATCCTCAGACCATTGATATGTGTCTTCAGTCTATTACGCATGTAACACCTTTTCCCTTTCTCCTACTTAACGGTAACATTTACCTTCTTCATTAAGCCGTTAATGGAATATACATAAATTATACAGCTACCCTTGCACACTTCCTTTATCTTACCATTTTTATCAACTTTTGCAATAGAAGAATCTGAT
>CADBMW010000112.1 GCA_902795855.1 uncultured Lachnospiraceae bacterium | reverse complement strand
TATGAAGATTCGATGCACCCTGACCACGCTCCATAAAGAATATTCTCATGGTGTGAGGAGTATAATCCTTAAAGATATAATTACCGTTCTTCAGCTTAAAGATGCCATCCAGGTAAGCAGCAACATCTTCATCTGGTGCACCCGGATTTTTTTCTTTATAATTCTTTTCAAATATTTCATATATGGTTGTGGTTGGGTTACCATCTTTACTATTTTCCCAAACCTCACCGGTACTGAAATTAACACTACCTGCAAGTGCGCTGTGGACACCACCGAGATCTATGACCAGCTCTCCATCAACATATAACCAGAAATCATCATCACCGGTGAACTCGTATATGATGTCATGTCCCCAGGCGTCTTTTCCGTCCGGCGTCTGTACGAACCTGGCACTCACCTCCATTCCGAACTGATAATCCGGAATGTCAAATCTATATAGAAGCTCATGCTTTCTTGGGTCAGAATCCGGTAATGGATTTGCTAATGCATCATATAAATTTTCAGGATTTACAACGGAATACACTCCCGGAGTAAGATCATTATAAGGGAAAAACTGTCCATGTTTACGAGTTTTACCATCTCCACCATCATGAGTTGCAACGGCTTCATATACCTTGAAATTCCCATCGTCCTGCAGATGAGCAAAATTCTGAGTACTGTCATATTCGTAGTATCCACTGCCGTTATATATACTCTCTATGAAGAGATGGTTGACCTCTTTGTAAGTTCCGGTTCTTGAATAGTCTTTAAAAAGGTCTTTTAATGATTTTCCGGTTTTTTTTGCAGTCGGATATCCATCCTCATTCAAATATGAAGAAAGAAGATTCTGCGTCGGGCTATTCTCATGATCTGTATTTGAAGGATTCCCTAAAAAATCAGACTGATCACAGTCATTCCATTTTTCATCTTTAAAATCCGCCATTTTCATGGTAATACCATGAAGATGGTTATCAAGAGTATCAACAGTCTCAAGAGTGGCTGTCGCAAAGTCATCCATAGTAGCAAAATAGAAATCCTTAGTAAATTCCGTATTAAAATCTGATCTTGGAACTGATACTACCTCATCACCCGTAGTTGTAGAAACAATGGCATAAGTATAATACTCATCATCCCAGGCCATGATTTCAGAATAATAATCACCTGCTTTTCGTCCCGGAAGGCTGATACCTATCTTGTTATCAGATAGAAGCTGATTATCCTTTTTTTGTGGAGCTATATATTTCTGAGAGTAAGGATTATAAAGCTCGTAATAATAATTCGGATCATTCGTGCCCGAATAGAAATACTCTGTAAATTCCCAAAGAAGTGTATTGTCACCGCTTCCTATCCATAGGAGATTATCTCCACTTTCGTAACAGCGAACAAGACTTCCATCTTTATCAACCGCATAGAATTCATATTTCTTTTCAGTTTCGTTCCATTTACGTGTATAAAGTATAACCTTGGAACCTGTAGTGATATTTTTATCAGATATACTTATCTTTTGGGCTGCCCTTACATTTTCATACTGATCTGTAAGTTCTGTAGCCTCTGCCAGGTTAATCCAGTTATTTGCAACTGAATCATCATATTTAGGACTTTTGTAATCACCGGAAACATTGGTAACCGTTTTGTCTGTTATGAATTTATTACTGTTGCCTGAATTATAAGTTATAACTCGATCCCCATTCAGCGACTCTATAAGTATCTTTCCGTTTGAACCTACAGTTACTCTCACAGGAACCTTTTCAGTTGTCAGCGCTACGTTGCTTGCAGTGGTCACATTAATATACTTAGTCGTACCGGATACATCAGCACTGATATAATAGATATTGTCTTCCTTCCATTCAAATGTCCAGTTAAGGGTATCAGTTCCCTTAGGAACATATAACTTATCATTTTTGTTACTCTTCTTAACAGCGACACCCATGGTTTCACCTGCTACAGTATTACCATTTGATGATGCAGAAACAGCCACTCCAAAATAGGTCCCGGAAGCATAGTTAAGGAGTACATAGCTCTTGCCATCCAAGCCATATGGATCACTGGATGCAGGAGTATAATACCAGAACTGAATTCTGGATCCTGAAACACTTGCATCATCAGAAGCCCCGAATGCTTTACCGCTAAGATTATTAGTCATATTCCAGTAATTTGTTTCACCCTTAACCGTAAATACATAATTA
>CADBMW010000111.1 GCA_902795855.1 uncultured Lachnospiraceae bacterium | reverse complement strand
TTGAAATAACTCTGCTGATCAACCTGGATAAAGGATCCTTCTCCTTGTTTATCTTTATAATACCACCGGTTCCCCATGTCTCAAGGGTAAAGGGTACTATAACAGCTACAAGAAATGCTCCCAGGAGATATACAAGACCTATCAAAATCGAATAGGTGCACAGGAATACAGTGAACATTAAGACCGTAAAGATAAATCCCAGCTTCTTTGCTACAAGTTGCTTTTTGTCTCTATCAGATTCACCCTTACCGTCACTATCATCCTTTCTAAAAGAAGCCCACAGGGCGTCATATGCCGCCCTGACGCCTACAGAAAGAACTGCCAGGATTATCATAACAAGATAAAAAAGCTTTGAATTAATATGAGCAAATATATTTCCAAAAGAAAGCATTGGCACCATGGCAGAGAGAATGTAGCTTGCAGACTTTAGAAACTGCACCATCATCTTACGTCCAAAATCATCTCGGTTCCCACCTTTAGAACCCGGCTTAGCTTCTTTATCTTCGTCAGGATCTAAATCCTCATCGAATTCAGAATCCTCCTTGAATTCATCATCTTCCTCAAACTCATCCTCCACACCGCTGCACTCGACATATATATCCTTCTCAAAAAGAAGTGTCACTACGACCGTCATAAATAGTATGGAAAGCGAAGAAGAAATTATGTCAACTAGATACAAGTACTGTATCGCAGCCAAAAGCGCCACTGATGTAAGATATGTAATCATGTTAAACATCAGGCTGGACATCCCTATATGAAGTCTTTTGCCGTCTGATTTAAACACTCCACACCTATCCAGAAAATAGCGGATTAAAACACAGATCAGTACGATTATACCGTCTTTTATTATAGCACCACGATTCACCATATATCCAAGTGAGCTTTCCGTCATATCGCCATACATATAGCCGACAACAAAAAGTATCGCAAGAACCACAATGCACTTTAAAGTTTTAAGAGTAAGCTTTTTCATGTTTCGTCCATATCCAATCCGTCTTGCATTTACAATCCACCGATCCGTATTGCATTTACAATCAACCAATCCGCGCTGCATTACAATTCACAAATTCATACATCATTTACAATCCACATTTAACTCAGAATCGTGAATAGTAACATTCTACCTTCTATCACATTATTTTTCAACAGTGCATATTGTAATTCCATTTTCAAAAATGTATAATTAAAGTTGATTTTTTCAGAAGCGACTATGCTTCTATTTCATAATACAGTTATAACAAAATAAATATAAAGCGAGGTTTTCGAATGAAGAAAAATCGTACATTTCTGTCATCTGACGGAAAAACCAGAATTCATTCAGTCATGTGGATTCCTGATTCAAAGCCAAAGGCTATAGTTCAGATCATTCATGGAATGATTGAATACATTGAAAGATATGAAGATTTTGCAAGATTCCTTTGTGATCAGGGATTTCTTGTAGTCGGCCACGACCAGCTGGGACATGGCCAGTCTGTAGAGAGCGTCGAGGATTGGGGATTCATATGTGAAGTTGCTCCTGCCAGAGCTCTTGTAAGAGATATACACAAGCTTAGAAAGATCACTCAGAAGGCATATCCTGATCTTCCTTATTTCGTTTTAGGTCACAGCATGGGTTCCTATCTTCTTAGACGTTATCTGTCACACAAAGGAGAAGGGCTTGCCGGTGCCATAATCGTAGGAACAGGTTCAGAACCTGACCTCAGAGTAAGAAGCGGTCTTATGCTGATCCGCTCCTCTGCTCAGACCAAGGGATGGCATTTCAAAAGTGAAAAGCTCAGCGGCCTCATGTTTAATTCAGCTTACAAGGAATTTGACACCGAGGGAAAGGATTATGAAAATAGCTGGATATGCAGCGACCCTCATATAATGGAGCTTTATTACAACGATCCAAGAGACCGTTTCCTCTTTACCTTAAATGGTTTCGAAGCTCTTCTTTCAACTGTTCTGTATACAAACCAGAAACAGAACATAGACAGAATACCTAAGGAGCTTCCTATTCTACTTGCTTCAGGAGAAAAAGATCCTGTAGGTAATCTTGGCAAGGGAGTAAAGAAAGTATATCAGCAGCTTGTTAAAGCCGGTGTATATGATACAGAATGCAATCTTTATCCTGACATGCGCCACGAGATTTTAAATGAAATAGATAAGGCTAAGGTTTATTCAGATATAAATGACTGGATTGAAAGACATATGTAATATTCCGAAGCAAGTACAAAAACTGAATCAATTCAAAAACCCCGGGATAAAATCCCGGGGTTTTTAGATGCTATTCTTTATACACAATTTTTATTCTATATCAGTTGGGCCGCTTTCCTTACGGATTACATCGTGTGCTCCACCTTCTACGATACTTGTTGAAGATACAAGTGTTATCTTTGCTTTCTCCTGAAGTTCTTTTATTGTAAGCGCGCCACAGTTACACATGGTTGACTTAACCTTGCTAAGGGTTCTGTCTACGTTATCCTTCAGTGGACCTGCATATGGAACATATGAATCAACACCCTCTTCAAAGTGAAGCTTCTTATCACCACCCAGGTCATATCTCTGCCAGTTACGAGCACGATTTGAACCTTCGCCCCAGTACTCTTTAACATAGTTTCCATTTACCAGAAGCTTAGCTGTTGGGCTTTCGTCGAATCTTGCAAAATATCTACCAAGCATTACAAAGTCTGCTCCCATTGCAAGTGCAAGTGTGATGTGATGATCATAAACTATACCACCATCTGAGCATACAGGAATGTAAACACCTGTCTCCTCATAGTACTCATCTCTTGCCTGGCAAACCTCGATAAGTGCTGTTGCCTGTCCCCGACCGATACCCTTTGTTTCACTTGTGATACAGATTGAACCACCACCGATTCCGACTTTGATGAAATCAGCTCCACATTCAGCAAGGAAACGGAAGCCTTCTCTATCGACAACATTTCCGGCACCAACCTTAACGCTGTCTCCATATCTGTCTCTTATCCATTCAAGTGTGAATTTCTGCCAGTCTGAGAATCCCTCTGAAGAGTCTATACAAAGTACATCTGCTCCTGCCTCAAGAAGTGCAGGTACACGCTCAGCATAATCTCTTGTATTGATTCCGGCACCAACTATATATCTCTTCTGAGAATCCAGAAGCTCTCCAGGATTCTTCTTATGCTCGTCATAATCCTTACGGAATACAAAACTCACAAGCCTTCCATCTTCATCAACTATAGGAAGTGAATTCAGCTTATTATCCCAGATGAGGTCATTTGCCTCTGATATTGAAATGCCATCCTTTGCGATTATAAGCTTCTCAAGTGGCGTCATGAACTCTTTAACCTTGAGGGTTGGCTCCATACGGCTTATTCTGTAATCACGGCTTGAAACTATACCAACAAGCTTTCCTTCAGCAGTTCCGTCTTCTGTTACTGCTACAGTACTGTGTCCTGACTTTTCCTTCATTTTAAGGATATCTGCAAGAGTTGCCTCAGGACTTATGTTAGAATCACTCTTTACGAAGCCTGCTTTGTAACCTTTAACTTTAGCAACCATGGCCGCTTCGTCTTCAACACTCTGTGATCCATATATAAATGATACACCACCGGATTTTGCAAGAGCTATAGCAAGTCTGTCACCAGAAACAGCCTGCATGATAGCTGATATCATAGGTATAGTCATTTCTATAGCCGGCTTTTCGCCTTTTTTAAACTTAGTTAATGGGGTTTTAAGACTTACATTATCAGGTACACACTCACTTGATGAGTAACCGGGAATAAGTAAATATTCGTTAAATGTGTGTGAAGGTTCTGAAATAAAAGTTGCCATGGTTTTCCTCCTGATTTAAAAATATTGCTCGAAATTATACTCTAATTATAGAGATAAAACAAGTATCATTTTGTACAAAATTTATATTAAAAATGCATCAATTCATGATTGATGAAATAATGGCGATAATTAAAATTATAATAAAAATGATAGCTCCAACGTCACTTGATTTCTTATTATTTACCACCGGCTGATTCATTTTCGTTTTATGATCCGGAGCAAAATATCCATTTGCTTCTTTTTTTACAGCTGTATACGCGGCCTGTCTCTGAGCTATAGAAGCAGATGGACTCCTCATAGCAGTCACCGGAACATTAGTCTGTTTCGGAGCACTGTATGGTGCATTTACAGGCTTTGACGCTTTATACCCACTGGTTGACATAACATAGTCATCAAAGGATGCACTTACATTTTCACTACTGGACTGATTGTATACTACTCCATCAATTCCTCGATTAAGTCCCCCGTCATCCACATGAATATGAAAGTCTCCTACCATATCTCTTTCAATGGCAGAATATCCCTCTCTTCCTCTTCTGTATACTCTTCCACATTTTGGACAGAGTCCCATATACATATCATAATCAAATGGCCTGTGACAGCATCGACATAGAACTTTCATTTTGTTTCACTCCGTTATATTACGTGGATATATTAATATCCAACTTAGATTGCAACTCCGGCCTTAAGTGCCTTCTTATGAGCATACATTCTCTCATCTGCAAGCTTCTGTTTTTCCTGCGGATCGTCAGAAGCGCAGTTAAACTCCGCCATACCATAGGCAAGTTCCAGTTTTACCGGAGGTTTTTCTTTTTCATTATATTCATTTATAAGGTTCTTCATTAATTCTTCGGCCTGTTCATATTCTGATTTCAGAGTCTTTATAGAATTAGATTCCAGGGTCGATATAAACTCATCTCCACCGGTTCTAAAAACTCTTCCGAATTTGCCGAAGCTTTCTTTTATAACATTTGCAGCGGCTTTAATATGGGTATCGCCTTCCTTATGACCATACTGATCATTTACCTTCTTAAGATAATTAATATCAAACTGGATTATATAAATAGTTCCGTCAGCCCTCATGAAAAGTCCATGCTCATACTCATTAAATGCAAGCCTGTTTTCCAGACCTGTCAATCCATCCTCATGTGCCAGCCTATCCATTATTTCAGCCTCATAGCTCTTCTTACTGATCTGAAGAAGCTGCCATACTTCGTATATGGAAATAACTATACTAAATACAAGAAGACCCATTCTGGAAAATCTGGCCATGTCACTTGAATTAGATGAATAATAGAACACCAGATCCACAACTCCGGAAGCCATCAAAAGGCCAAAGGCCACCAGCACTATAACCTGAGAATCATCTACTATTTTCTTATTCTTAAATGCCATCACTATATGATACATTGCAACTACCACCGCCAGAAGAATGGAGGTATGTGTTATATATAAAATATCGTGATAATCCACAAGTCTCAGGGATAATGTGATCACATGAATTATAATATTCAGAACCATCACAATCCCGACAAAACTCACCCCTTTACTTTTTTCAAGACGTAAAGCCGAAACTACCACAGAGAGTCCCGGAACCGGAAGCAGCATAAGGGCTATATAATCTACAGCTCTGATTATTCCCGTATTACTGGAAAACAATTCCAGCATATAAGTACCGGAATTTGTCCACACAGAAAGAAGAAGGATAACTATACCTATAGATACAGTTTCCAGCTTATTTTCAATCCTGTACTGAAAGAAGGACGCCAGCATAACAAGTACAACGCCTATCATAAAGGTTATAAATGATATGATCAGTTTATAAAAATTAGTGCTGATCAGATGCTGATGGAAGGAATAACTACTGGTCAGATAGGTATTTTTAAAACCGGACCACATTCCCTTTCCAAGGGATTTCGCCTCTATCCTGAGCATGCCTTCGCCATCAAATCCAGGAATATTAATTGAACAAATTTCATTTCCATATGAAGTGCCATAAAAAGGTCTCATTTCCGGTTCAAACTCATAAATCAGTTCTTCATCAAGATAGACCTTATATTCTACATTACTGCATATAAAGCACAGCTCTGCTCCTTTAATATCCTCGGAATTAATGGTTCTGACCACAGAAACTTCTTTAGTATTTTCAGGGAAATAAAGATTGGATAGCTTAGCCTGTCTGCTGGTAATATCCCCATCTTCATTTAAATAATACCAGCCATCATCTGCATCGGTTTTAACAACATTTACCTGTCCCTTGAACCTGAAAGGCACAACAAAAGCAAGCAGCGTAACCATTATGATAATAATTCCAACTATTAAGTTTATAATCACAAGTTGTTTTTTCATAAATTTTAATGAACTATAACTTTAATGAACTATAACCTTATTCTTTCCAGTTTTCTTGGCTTCATACAGAGCATCATCAACTCTCATACAAGCTATATCTGCATCCTCACCGGCTATCAGCTCAGTGACGCCAAGACTGATAGTTCTATGATTTGCATTAGGAAATTCAAGTTCAGAAAATCTGACTCTGAAGGTTTCTGCCAGCTTAACTGCCATCTGTTCATTGGCCTTAGGAAGAAGAACCATAAATTCCTCTCCACCCCATCTTCCGGCCAAGCATCCCGGAAGTCTTTCGTCTATAGTTCTTTTCAGCATATCAGAAAGCATCTTAAGAACTATATCACCTTCTTTATGACCATATGTATCATTAACTGATTTGAAATCATCTATATCCATCATTATAAGAGATACACCAGCCTTAGCTTTGAAATGAGATCCTGACTTTTCAAGTTCTTTAGCTTTTCTGGTAATCCTTCTCTGTATCTCTCCTCTGTTAAAGAGGCTTGTAAGAGCATCTGATATGGCAGCTCTCTCAAGCTGTCTGTTTGCGTCCTCAAGTTCATCTGTAGCGGCCTGGATGAATGTGGCAAGTCTGCTTATCATTGAAACCTTTCCGGAAAAACCTTCCGTATTCATCTCAACCTTTTTAATATTTGACGGATTGATATCACCTTCACGCTGAGCTCCCAGCACAAGTGTTACGTTATGCTGATTAACATCAAGACCATTTCTGACAAACTCTCCTGAAGTATAGAAGCCTGAGGTAGGCGCAAGTGACTGGAACGGAAGTGATTCATTACTTATCTCATCTGCGCCCCAGAAAGTTCTTCTGGCAGCACAGGAAAAAATGGTAATGGTCTCAGGGGCAAAATCCTGCAAAGTAAGAGCTCCCTGATAAACACTATCCAAAATAGTCCATGGATCACCATAGGCCATTCTTGCCATAACATCTTCATCAATATCTGCCGTCATCACAAGAGCACCATCATCCCTGCTGGTAACAGGTGCACGAAGGATGTTTATTCCATTATGTTCATAAAAAAACGGAAATTCCAGCGTATTTATAAAGAAGTTATCATCATTCTTTATATTCAAATATTTATAATATGTTTCATAGGCAGGCTTATTATCCAGTTCATACAGAATAGGACCCTCTGCCTTTGTAACATGAAGTTCTCTTCCCAAAGGTCTCCAGCCGGTGATATGTGTTGTTTTAACATAGTAATCATCACCGCCAATAAAGGCCAGAACTATGGCATCGTCAGATATCTCACCTACCGAAGAGAATACAAATGCTGCATCCTCGTTCATATCCTCTGAAAATGCTCCACCACCAAACAATGCTATATCCCGTGGAAGAATCTTCAGATCCTCACAGAAATCAGACATTGACATACCCCTCATGGTGGTATTGAGAATTATAGCCTTAACCCAAGGTCTTGCTTCAACCTCATTTACTATTTCATTTGTAACCTTTTTTTCTACACTGGAATCAAGATGATACTGAAATACTTCAACATTAGTCGTGGGATATTCATAAATCGTACAGATAACAGCTACAGGAGTCCCATTATACTCTCCCATAACTATATTTCCGTTTGTCGAGCATCCCATATATAGTGCTTCGGGAATCTCGCTTTTAATCTCTTTACAAATATCACTTACAAGCTGATGATCAAGGGATTCAGTATAGATTTGAAATAAGACTTTTGAAAAAACAGACGAAGAACACCAGGATTTTATCTTTTTGATATTACTGGCGAATTTGTCTTTCCCCTCATAATTAATTTGAAATTGTTTCATATGCAACACTCCTATAATATATACAAAAACCCAAGTTATATTATATCATATAACTTGGGTTTTCACTACTTAATATATTAAAAAAATACTGCCCATAACTACATATTGTTATAATAGCGCGTTATGTAAACCTAATTCCGATCATCGTAAGTCCTGATGCTGGAGCTGTAGGACCGGCATCCCCTCTGTCATGACTGCTCAGGCACTTTTCCATAATCTCCGGTTCCAGAAGTCCCGTACCGATATCAAGTAAAGTCCCGGCTATAATACGCACCATATTATACAGAAAGCCTGAACCGGTAACACGGATTCTGATAAGTCTGCCCTCCTTAGATATATCTTCTATACTTTCCTGGGTTATATCTATACTGAAGATTGTTCTAATCGTAGTCTGGGCCTGAGACCCCGATGAACAGAAGGCTCCAAAATCATGTTCTCCCACCAGCATAGCTGCCGCTCTTCTCATTTTATCCAGATCTATATTTCTATAGGTAAAGTACGTATAGTTTCTGAGTATGGGACTTGGAATCTTGTCATTCCATATTTTATATTCATAGGTTTTTACGGAATCCGTATGACGGGGATGAAATGTATCACTCACCTCTTCTGAACTTATAACTCTTATATCCTCAGGAAGATGATTATTCAGAGCATAGCAGTATTTATCAGGCGGAATCCTGGACTGGGTATCAAAGACACAGACATTTCCAAGAGAATGAACGCCGGCATCCGTACGGCTTGCCCCTGTAACCTGGATATCCTCCCCAGTTAGCTCCTTCAGGGCATCATTCAACACCCCCTCTATTGTAATGGCATTTGGCTGCAGCTGCCATCCACTGTACGCTGTACCGTCATATGATACCTTGAGAAGTATCCTCATTTTTATCTCCCTACATAAAGTATATACAAGTATTTAAAACAGGGTCCAGATGGTGGCCAGCACAAGTATCACCATGACAGCGATAACCACGTAGTCCACTGCATTATAGCTCATCTCATCTATCCTGCTTCTTCGTCTGGCAGAGGTGAAGCACCTCATATCCATAGTATTCATTCTGTCTTTTATCTCATTATATGCATTAGCATGATTAGGAACTGCCAGTTCAATCTCCCGCCAGAATCTCCTGAATATGTTTCCGGAGTCCGGATCCACGCCTCTTGCCATAAGAGCACTCCTGACTCTTCTCTTCTGGGAATATACCTCAGGGAAGTACTCCACAAGACTGTAAATAGTCTTGGCAGGACTCACCTTCATTCTGAACCCCCTCATAAGGCCGTCAAGCATATCTACCTGCTTTATGCATGCCATGATACCATTAAATACAAAAGTAAGCATTATGAGCTTTATAACAATGTATATGACATATATAGGACTTATGAAAAGAAGCATCAGAAGCCCGATGATCAATTCTATAAGGCATGCACTCTTGGACATATCCCAAAGCAGGGCCGTCTTTAATCTGCATAAAAACACTATGGCTATGCCCCCCACTGCAAATATTATAACAGGGATGAGCTTCCACGAGATAATAGCCATCAGAAGATACATGCATAAAATATAAAGTTTTGTTCTTGCATCATAGGTTTTAAGACTACCTATGCTTCTACTGTTATTACGCATTTTCCCTCACTGCATAATCCTTCAATTATGGATTCTATCTGTCTTCTACTGTCCTGATCCAACCCGGCATAGGGTTCATCCATCAGAAGAAAATCCGGATTTAATGCTATGGCACCGGCTATAGCAACCTTTTTCTTTTCTCCGAAAGAAAGAGTCTTTATATTCCTGTTCCACATGCTTTTATCTATACCCACAAACTCAAGAACTGATTCTGCCATACCTCTGGCTGTACGCCTTGAATTGCCGGCATTACTGGGACCGAACATCACATCATCAAGTACTATATTATCTACAAAGCCCTCTTCAGGATACTGATAAACATATCCCACCTTAGTGTCCTCACTGCGGAAAACTTCACCCTCATAAGGCTTCAGAAGTCCTGCTGCCAGTTTAAGATAGGCAGTCTTTCCTGTTCCATGTCCACCGGATATCCTATAAGCCGAACCGGTTATAAATCTCTTGTTTACTCTGTCAATGATCAGATTATCATCATATCCAAAAGATACATTATGTAAACTAATGCCTTTTGCATGTTTATCATCATTTCCCTTAATATATCGCTCTATTACAAGTCCCTGATTTGATGTACCCTGATTCAGATAATCAAAGCCGTCGATATCAACCTCTCTGAGACCTGTCTCAGTCAATTCATACTGAATATCAGTCTGTTTCAGAACATCGTAATTCTTGGAAAAAATAAATACAGTCTGATTTCTCTTTCTGGCACTCTTTACTACTATATTTGTATATCGGGAAATATCATCCTTACTGTGCATACTGAAGGGCTCATCCATCACCAGAATTTCCGGATGCATTATAAGAATAGCCGAGAGAGCTGATCTTTGTTTCTCACTGGCACTGAGAGTTGAACAGGGACTATTTCTCTTTTTCTGAAGAGCATATTTCTTCATATAGAACTTAGCCCTTTTCATAACCTTTTCGCTTGGAATCCCCTGGTTTTCAGTACCAAATACTATATCACGTCCCACGTTATCAAGGACTATGGCCTCGTTAGGAGACTGAAGAGTCATACCACATATACTTCTCAGCTTCTCTCTGTCCAGCTGGGAAAATGTATCCAGACCATTTATAAGGATGCATCCCATCTTATCAGGTCTGGCCTGTCCCGAAAGATATCTGGCAAGGGTAGTTTTTCCGCAGCCATTTCTTCCGGTAATGCCTATAATATCTCCCTTATTTACTATAAGATTTATCTCAGCATCGGATATGCCTTCCATATGAAGTTGTGAAATTCTTATATAAGGAAGCATATTTTCCTCCTTCTCTGACAAACTCTTCTGCTATTTTATCTTATAAGTTGAAGTGACGCAACATTTTAATAAATCTCTGAATACAAGAAAAAACCGGGCAGAAAACTGTCCGGTCTTTTAAGTATCATTTTGAATTATACTAACTCAAGAATTACCTCAAGAGCTCCGTCACCTTTACGCTGACCAATCTTGATTATTCTTGTGTATCCACCCTTACGATCAGCATATTTTACGCCGTACTCGTTAAAGAGCTTCTCTGTAAGATCAACCTTCTTTGTGTTGCTCTTCTTTCCTGCAGCTTCTGCAGGAACTTCTGTTACAGGATAAAGAACCTTTAACATTTCTCTACGAGCATGAAGCTTTGAAGGCTTATCCTTCTTAACGGTCTTTTCTACTTCATCATAAACAGTAACTTTCTTACCATCTACAACTTCTTTAACTCTCTTACCGTCTTTATCTTTACGTGCAACCTTAGCCTTTACTGTAACTTCTTCGAAGTTATCCTTTTCCTTAGCTGCAAGTGTAATAAGCTTCTCAGCTATCTTACGAACTTCCTTAGCTCTTGCTTCAGTTGTCTTAATCTTACCATTATAGATAAGCTGTGTTACCTGACTTCTAAGAAGTGCCTTTCTCTGGTCTGACTTCTTTCCAAGCTTTCTATACATT
>CADBMW010000110.1 GCA_902795855.1 uncultured Lachnospiraceae bacterium | reverse complement strand
TTCATCATCATATAACTTCCTATCAAGAATCATTCCCTGATACATTACAGCTGTGGTACCATAGGGGATTTCTAAATTGCCACTTACATCAGGGCTTACACCGCATAAAACATTACAAATGATATTCAAACCATTTCCATCATAATTAGAATATACTTCTATTCCTTTTTCACCTATAAATTCAAGTGTCCCCTGTAATGTAAGCTTAGCATGACAATCCCAAAAAGCATATTTTTCTATTCTTTTAAGCGTTTGAGGAAATCTGGCATATTCCATATTATAACATCCCTCAAATGCACTCTCTCCAACTCCCTTAAGACCGGAAGGTGCATTTATCTCATATATCTGTGTATCATTTATAAATGCATAAGCTCCTATATATTCAGTACCTTCAGGAATATTGTATGTATGGGAATGATATTTAGGGAAAAATATAAGAGTCTTTTTATCTCCACTAAATAAAACCCCGTCATCCGAATAAAAATACGGATTTTCCTTTGATACATTCATTTCATATAAGGATTTACACCTGTTTATAATATCTATCGGGAATTCTTTAAGAGTTTTAGAGATGTTTATACATTCTATTTTAGAGTTAGTGTCTATAGCACCATCACATATTTTTTCTGCACCATCATGTATATTAATCTCTCTTGATTTATTAATGGGAATATAATAAATATTCTTCCCGGATTTATCACAAAGGTAATTATTGACAGCTGAAAAACAAGTATTATTCGGATCTACAGTCAAAAGCTTTATATTGGTCGGAATGTATTTTTCTATATAGTTATCTACATCTTCTCTATGTTCATGTTCATAATTACAACTTGACCAGGAATAACTGGATATTTCGGATAAACTTGCAGGTATATTGAGTTCAACATATTTAACAGAGTCATTTGCAGTATAACAATAGTGAAAATCAATACTTTTTACAGTATCCTTTAATTCAATCTTTTTCATTGAATCAGGTATATAAACTACATAATTATCATCAATCAGTTCACCTGTTTCGGAATTTTTAAGAGGATTTTTGCTATTCCCATACAGAATACCCTTGTATGAAGTATAAAACTCATTAGCTTCGCTTACTTCTATGTATTCCATTGATTCGGGTAATTCATTACTATGAGCATAGTTTTTAATCCATCTCACATTTTTTCCTAAATACATTCTTTTTATAGTACTGTTTTTTTGATTACTAAAAATAACATATTTTACAGGCTTATTGTCTATCTCATCAGGTATAACAACCTGCTCCTCCGTACCTTCATATCCATAAACCGTCACCACATTGTCGGACCAGTTATACATCAATCCATCCTCAGTTGTAGATGCTGAAACGCTAATACCACTTACAGATATGAAACCCAAAACAATAAATAATGCTATCAGATATTTTATATACACGATGTTTCTACAAATAATCCTTGCTTTTTCCATAACTACACTCCATTTTAGACTATAATTTATAACCTCAATAAACATCTTTTAATACCGCAACCATTTCCTAATACCACGTCGGAGCTGAGTCGTCTCTCATACTATCCCGGTACTCTTTCATTTTCTCCTCACTGTAATCCTTGCTGTCAAAGAAGAACGCATCCTTATCCCAGTTAAGGGTCTGATCCAGAGTATCCTTAATCGTCTTGTCGGATTCATAGGTTTCTGCATCTGCATAAGCCACGTAGAATCCTATTCCATCATAATCCGATCTGACGGTAACAGTTACACGGTATGAATCTATGACCACTTCTTCTCCGGCAGAATTTTTAACTGGCTTTGTTCCGTTATTCGATGAAACTGTATACCTGATTGTTATATCAGTATCATTCCAATGAACTATTTTTTCGCCCTGCTGCTCGCCATCAACAAATTCATCTCCATCAAGGTAGGCCCCGGTGTTTTTATCAAATGGAAGCACTCTGACAGATGAAGCAATACTACGGTTAGGTCTTGCATATGAAAATGTCATCATATATATCACAGTACCACGACGATCACTCATATCCAGCCTTACTATAGCAGGCATTTCCAGGATATCTCCTGAATCAGTAAAGGTGTCATTTTCATAATTGAGCTCCATAGTTTTGTATGTAAATGGCTCATATGGTTTTGAAAACTGGATATCATGCTCCACATACCAGGGCTTAACCTCTTCCTCAGTGGTAGCCTCTGTCGGAGTGGCAGTTGTAGCTTCCGTTGTCACTTCTTCAGACGCCTGCTCAGTTGCATTGGAATCTTCAGCCACATTTGTTACCGTTTCACTTGATACCTCGGATATATCACTATTAGCGCCTGAACCGCATCCTGTAACAAACAAAGAAACCGCTAAAGCCGCCGCTATCCATACCTTTTTTCTTTCAAATTTTATCCTTCTCATACCAGACCTCCATATAGTCAAAATAAATAAAAAATTATGGTATGTTTTAAAAACACAAAACATACCATAATTTTATCATTTTTAATATTTCCTTGTAAGTGGCACAGGGAGTGGCATCAAGTTTGCCACCCTTTTGCCACTTCCCAAACGAGTCAATAGGGACGTTTTTACTTGACTCGCTATCAGCCCATACCTCATTTATACAACGCCTTAATACAGCAGTTATTTGGCTCGTAGTCGATTTTCAACACGTCCTTTATGTCGCTGTCTGTCATATCCTTCCAGCCGTCGATGTACACATAGGACTGGCCGCTTTCAGAAATGGTTCTGAATTCGATCCATCCACCATCAGTAACCTCTCCTTCCACAGGCGCCCCCTCTGAATAGGTGATTGCAATGGCATAGTCTTTAACATCCAGAGGTTCATCAAGTCCTATAGTATGATAACCATTGTAATCAAGAACAGCATCCTGAGAATAGATAACATTTTCAAGGGATGCATCGTAAATCTCAATTTTGATATCCTGCTTATCATAAATACTATAGGTTCCAACGGCCGCAAGCTTTCCTTCCTTGTGGAACACGTTTGCTACCTTTGTGCTCTCCCCGGTAGAAATCTGTCTTTCTATATTTGAACCGGCATCGTAGCTTAAGACCTCAGTATATTTGTCCGTCACGTTATGGCTCATCACATATCCAAAATTGGAACAGTAAGAAATGTAAAATGGCTTGTCTGACCTATAATTGCTATTATAACAGAGCCAGGCGCCGTCCTCTGCAGCCTCTTCTTTAAAATACTCCTTGGGAAAATGATCATCATAACCAACTATAGTAACGTCATGATCATACTCATCGTTTTCTGTATCATTCATGGTAAAGCAGCCACCATAAACACCCTTTTTTCCATCTCCGTTATCCGGGATTTCCACCACTATACCGCCACGGTTATGAAGCACATTTTTAATGGTCTCGCGATCATTAATATCAAGATTCATCGTACTGTCAAGGGTAAGATCACCAAATCCACGGGACAAAGTAGCAGTTACAAAATCCTGGTCTCCGCCAATATCACGACCATCCCCGCCGCTTTTAATTACGAAGCCATCTTCCTTATCATTTCCACCGCCATAGATTATATCCAAAAGGTCTATGGGATCTATTTTGATATCCTTGCCGTTTGCTTTATAATAAGCAGTCCTCATACTGGCGGCAGCAGCATAAAGCCAACAGGTGCCCCACTTCTGCGCAGTCGGAACAAATTCCGGCATATCGTCATATATGCAGTAATAGCCGTCGTCGCCATGCACATAGAGCTCATCTGCAGCATCTGCAGAGCCTGCTGAAGCTACGGTTGCGGTCCCCTCATCAATTCCGGCAGAATCCTCATCAGTTGTCTCTTCTGTAGTGTCAGCAGCATCCGCATCAGCAACAGTAGCCTCATCAATTACTGCAGTCTCCTCGCTGTTTTTAGCAGAATCCGCAGAACATGAAGTCAGCATAGAAGCTCCGGCAGTAACAATCAGCAAATATAGTATTTTATCTTTTAAATTACGCATCCTCTTCCATCTTTATGGTGCCTGGCACCATTACGAAATTGTTAACCATTGTAACACTTTTGTAACGGTGACAGGCACCGTTACATATTACTATTTGAATTTAACTGCCTTCTTAAGACCTTTAATTCTGAATAATTTGATATAGGCTTTTTTCTTATTCTTCGGAACTTTTATCCTGACCTTATTCCCCACACCCTTGAAAGCATTCTTAGCAACCGTTTTCTTAGTAAGCTTAGTA
>CADBMW010000109.1 GCA_902795855.1 uncultured Lachnospiraceae bacterium | reverse complement strand
CGATTGCAGGAAGATGAAGCATTGAGTTTGTTGAGCATCCCAGTGCCATATCTACTGTAAGTGCATTGAGGATGGCATCCTTTGTGATGATATCTCTTGGACGAATGTTTTTCTCCAGCATATCCATAACAGCATAGCCTGCCTTCTTTGCGAGGCGGAGTCTCTCTGAATAAACTGCAGGTATAGTACCATTTCCAGGAAGTCCCATTCCCAGAACCTCTGTAAGACAGTTCATTGAGTTTGCTGTATACATACCTGAGCATGAACCACAGGTTGGACATACCTTTTCTTCGAATTCCAGAACTTCTGCATCATCGATCTTTCCGGCAGTACGCTCTCCTACTGCTTCGAACATTGATGAAAGACTTCTCTTTCTTCCGTGAATGTGTCCTGCAAGCATTGGACCACCTGATACAAATACTGTAGGCACATTTACTCTTGCAGCTGCCATAAGAAGTCCAGGCACGTTCTTGTCACAGTTTGGAATCATAACAAGGGCATCAAACTGATGAGCTATGGCCATTGCCTCAGTTGAATCAGCTATAAGATCTCTTGTTACAAGGCTGTATTTCATTCCTATATGTCCCATGGCAATTCCGTCGCAGACTGCGATTGCAGGGAACATTACCGGTGTTCCACCGGCTTCAGCTACGCCAAGCTTTACAGCTTCAGCTATTTTATCAAGATTCATATGTCCCGGTACGATTTCATTATAGGAACATACGATACCAACCATAGGTTTTCTTATTTCTTCAGCTGTGTAACCCAGTGCGTTCAGAAGTGAACGGGCCGGTGCCTGCTGAAGACCACATTTCATGTTATCACTCTGCATAATACTCAACTCCTTTTATTTTTATTTTTTAGTTCTGTGTGAAATGAATATAGATGTAAATATACCATACTTGAATTATATAATCAAAATATATATAATACATATATGATATAACTTTGAGTTATATTAGTAAGGTAAGGAGTAAATTTATGATCGACAATCTAAACTACTACCGTGTGTTTTATGTTGTGGCGGACGCCGGCAGCATAAGCAAGGCCGCGGCGCTTCTATATATAAGTCAGCCCGCTGTCAGCAAGACCATAACCAGCCTGGAGAGCACTCTCGAAACCAGACTGTTTGACAGAATCAGTCACGGCGTCAGGCTGACCGAGCAGGGAAGAATTCTGTACAATCATCTGAAGGGTGCTTTCAATTCCATCAGTCGCGCAGAGGATGAGCTGAGTCACAACAGCAAGCTGGGTATCGGCGAGCTGCGCCTGGGTGTCAGCACCTCCCTTTGCCGCTACATTCTAATGCCCCACCTTCAGAGATTCATCGCGGAGAATCCTCACATCAAGGTGAGCATTGACTGCCATTCCACCTACAATACCATTCGTCAGCTACAGGAGGGAAATATCGATCTGGGCTTTATCTGCGAGACCTCTCTCCCGCCGGATTATATTTTTGAACCCTTTCAGCAGATCCATGACATTTTTGTAGCGTCGGATAATTACCTGAAAAACCTGTATTACAGAGAGAACACTTCCTTCCATACTTCCACCGAAAGCATAAATCCCATGACCATGACCGGAAATGTTATCGGCTTCTTTGGAGAAACTGAAGAATACACCCCAACCCTGGATGAAATATCCGATGAATCCATTAACAAAATGGAGGTAGGAAGCATCCTGGAACATTCCAACCTAATGATTCTGGAAAAATCAAACATCACAAGGAAGCACCTGGACAGATACTTCATGGATAATGCCATTAATCCGGTTCATCTTCTGGAGATAAATAACATGGACCTGCTGATAGACTTCGCTTCCATCGGAATGGGAGTGTCTGCCGTCATCAGAGAATTCGTGCAAAAAGAATTAGCCGACGGAGTTTTCAGAGAACTAAAGCCCGCCATCCCCGTCCCGCCCAGAACAGTGGGCTTTGTATATAAACGTGGGCTTCCCGAAGACAGCGCCACAGTAAGATTCATGGAAATTTAAACAAGTCATGAGATGCAACAATTTACCCTTGTAATTTCGTATATAAAGTTATAAGATATTCGTTATAGTAAAATATATAAAGAGAGGTAGAAAAAAAATGATTGGTTTTTTTGGTCAAGTTATTGAAAAACTCAAAAAAAGTCCTAAGACAATAGTCTTTACTGAGGGAAATGATCCTCGTATCCTTGAAGCTGCTTCAAGACTTCTGGCAAGCAACTTCCTGACACCTATCCTTGTAGGTAATCCGGATGAAGTTCATAAAGTTGCTGAAGAAAGCGGTTTCAACATCAGAGGTGCTAAGATCATCGATCCTAATAATTTTGAAGATTTTGACAAAATGGTTGAGAAATTCGTTGAGATTCGTAAGCACAAAGGTGCTACAGAAGAGACAGCAAAAGAATTCCTCAGCAAGTCTAATTATTTTGGAACAATGCTCGTAACCATGGGATATGCTGATTGTCTTCTTGGTGGAGCTACATACTCTACTGCTGATACAGTTCGTCCTGCTTTCCAGCTTGTTAAGACAAAGCCGGGAAATAAGATCGTATCTTCATGCTTCATACTTGTTCGTCCAAGTGCAACAGGTAAGAACGAAGTACTCGCTATGGCAGACTGCGGTATCATCATTCACCCAACAGAGGATGATCTTGTAGAGATCGCTACAGAGACAGTTAAATGTGCTCAGACCTTCGGAGTTGAACCTAAGGTTGCATTCCTCAGCTTCTCAACTAACGGATCAGCTAAGGATGAATCTGTTGACAGAATGCGTAATGCATGCGAAAGAACAAAGAAACTTCTTCCAAATATACCTATCGACGGCGAGATGCAGTTCGACGCTGCCGTTTCTCCTAACGTAGCAAAAAAGAAGTTCCCTAATTCAGAAGTTGCAGGTCATGCTAATACATTCATCTTCCCTAACATCAATGCCGGTAACATCGGATACAAGATAGCTCAGAGAATGGGTAATTTCGAAGCATACGGACCAATCCTTCTCGGACTTAACTCACCTATAAATGACCTTTCAAGAGGTTGTACAGCTTCTGAGGTTTATTCAATGGCTCTTATCACTGCTGCAACTGCAGTTGATCAGGAGAACAACTAAATCTAAATTAATAAGGCCGGTTCCACTGTGAGTGGAACCGGCTTTTTTATTTGGTGTATTTGCTCATTTGTTTTACTTCAGTTTTGCCCGGAGTAATGTCGCTGTAGCGGACTTTGTTATAAAGCTCGGTCAGATTCTTTATTTTTTCTGCTTCAGCTTCGGTACTTTCTGATGTTGCCCGGAGCATAGCTTTTCTTATATCTCCGGTGGTGTCGCCTTTATCCGGAAGGAAATATTTCCTGTAGGACAACACCTTCTTTTTATACAAGTCTCTGATTCTGCCCTCAGGGGTCAGCCTGCCAAATAATGGCTCCTTTCTGGTACTCTCTTTCACTTCCACCTTCTTTTTATTCAGATCCTTCAGATCTTCAGTCAGGTCATATTTCAAGTTCTGCCGTTTCAGAATCAGCTTTATAAAGAATTTCACAACGCCGTAAACCACATAGAGTACAAATGCCGTCAGCGCCAGCATCATGATGAATTCGATGATCATGACTATGATGTTGTTGTTCTGGGTTATCTCATTTATCTTCTGTACATTTTTATCTGCCGGTACTATGTCCAGGCCGAAGAATCCAAAGAACAGATTTAAGAGTACTCCCAAAAACAAAAATACAATCTTTAAAAGCATTGCCACTGATTTAAAAAATCCTGCCACGATATCCGGAAAGCCAAGTATATCCGAAAGTCCCACCATGATTACGATGAACAGCATGATTCCTGAAACCATGACGCTGTTTACGGATACTATCTGCTTCATTGGAATTCCGCTGATATTCCGGTTTGTGACTACGTATCTCTCCAGTCCCTCAAGATACATTCCTATCATGTAATTTATATAAAGGGATATGGTTATGACATAGCTCATTATAAAAAAGGTATGCTGCTTCATGTAAATAGCCAGCAGGGAAGCCGTTATTCCCAGCAGAAATACTTCCCAGGGAGCTTCGAACAGTCTCTTCAGCATATAGCCCCTGTTTATATAAAAGAGATTATCCAGGAAAATCTCCACCACTGCCATAAGAAGGAGAACCTTTACAAACACATCTGGAACTATGAAAAAGACTATAACGCCCATTACCAGATGAAGTATGAACAGTGGGATACCATTTACGCAGAAATCCCTTACCAGAAATGATATCAAATGGATTACCCCCAGTATCAGAAGCGCTTTTGGATCCAGCAGGTCCTTTTGAAACAGTACCCTGATAAAATCGAACAGCAGTATCATGAACATATATTGATAGATCAGCTTCAGAACCTTTCTGATGCCTGTAATTTTACTATACATTTAAAGGCACCTCCCATCCGCTGAAATAATCCTTATTCAGTGAGAAAGGAAATTCATCATAATAAGGTACTATAAGGGATACCAGTCCCCCTCTTCTATTTATCTCATCCAGTTTTTCCACAAGATCCGGTTTTGCATAAGGACTGATTATAAGATACATCACATCCTTCTTCACATTTCTAAGCTCCTTATCCAGAAGCTTCAGAAACTCATCTTTTCCTGCAGTACTTACAATCTCACTGAGAGCCCGGTCTATGGTTATGCCATGTCTCTTTTCCGCACCTTCTCCGATGTCCGGGATTCGCATTCCATTTTTATCAGTACCATTTGTTACCATGGACACTGAAATTCGCTCATTAAGAAAGCTTCGGGTAAAGCTGCTAGTGAGAGAAATGGCTTCTTCCAGAAGCTTATTTGCCTCTATCATGTAATCATTATCCAGATTCAGCATCAGTCTTACTCTGCAGTCAGTGGTATAACCATGCATGTTGACCATAAGCTTTCCGGCAGCTGCACTCTTCTTCCAGTTAATGCTTCCATAGGAATCATTTGTATGATATTCCCTGATGCCCCGGAAGATCATGCTGTCCTCCACCAGGCTTCTTTTAGCTTCAATCTCTCCCAGTATACCCTTAAATGAAAGATCAAAAATCTTCGTATTAAGCTTCTTTGGAAAAACATATATAACATCTGTATGACTGATCTTGCTGGCATAATTATCCGTCATAAAAAGATCGTGAACCAGAATACTGGCATTGTTTATTCCTACAACCCCTCTGTCAAGTCCGGTGAACTTCAGCCGTCTGGTTATCCTCTGATGCCCCATAATGGAGAAAACCTCATTCTTATGATAAAGGTCCGTAACCGAGGAATTCTCAGTATCCAGAAAGGAAAGCCTTTTATCAACGGAAAATTTCAAATTAAAAACAGGAAGGGGCAGAAGCTTATCGTTGGATATTACCTCGATAAGCTCTGCGCTCTCCCCGCATTCTATGAAGTCCCGACTGAAGCTCATACTCATCTCGAGACTCTTATTCCAATATTTCTTATATAAAACTTTCTGTATCACATACATGACCAGAAGTATGATCACGGCACCTACAAGTTTCATATGCTGTCCTTTACTCTAACTCCACTCCTCAACAGGGGCCTGAACACCGCTTGCAATCTCACGGATTATATCCCTGATCTCACTCAGGGAGGTAATGCCTGAAGAGGTTATAACTCTGTGACTGAATACATAAGGTGCAAGAAATCTTACATCATCCGGTGTCACATATTCTCTGCCGGAAATGGCAGCGAAGGCCTGGGACATTCTCATAAGATTCAGAGATGCCCTGGGGCTGACACCTGAAAAAAGTTTTGAGGCATTTCTGGTGGCATTTGAAAGATCTACAATATATTCCATCACAGCCTTCTTGACAGTTATCTTTCGAATAGCCTCAGATGCCTGGATAATATCTTCGGAACTGGCAACCGGCTTAACCTCCTGCTCAGGTCTGTCCTGAATGAATCTTTCCAGGATTCTTACTTCATCCTCACCGGACAGGTCCCCCATGGTAAGCTTAAGCATAAAACGATCCAGCTGAGCTTCGGGAAGGGGAAATGTTCCTGTAGTTTCTATGGGATTTTCAGTTGCAATAACTATAAATGGAGCCGCCAGGTTTCTTCCCACGCCATCCACAGTTACCGCTCTCTCCTCCATGGCCTCCAGAAGAGCGCTCTGGGTTCTTGGAGTCGCTCTGTTTATCTCATCTGCCAGAAGAATATTTGTAAATACAGGGCCGGGAATGAATTCAAACTCCTCCGTCTTCTGACGATAGATATTCAGTCCTGTTATATCCTGAGGCATGAGATCAGGTGTAAACTGGACTCTTTTGAAGGATACATCTATGCTGTCTGCAATACATTTTGCCAGGGTTGTCTTACCGGTACCCGGCATATCCTCCAAAAGAACATGTCCCTGTGACAGCATGGCGGAGAAGACGAGGGAGAAAACTTCCTCGCTTCCGATCATAACTGTACGTACATTGTCCAGAACACGTGTATAGAGTTCACGTATATCTCGTATTTCCATTTCTATATTTCCTATTTAAAGTACTCTACTCCAGATTCAAACAGCTTCTGGTCCTTATCTCCGTAGATATTGATGTAGGTATTTCTGTCACGTCTTTCGGAATGTCCCATCTTACCAAGGATTCTTCCGTCCGGACTTGTGATACCCTCGATTGCCATATATGAACCGTTGATGTTGTAGTCCTCATCCATTGTAGGATTTCCGTCTACATCAACATACTGTGTAGCAACCTGTCCATTCTCAAAGAGCTTTCTCAGCCACTCATCTTTGGCAACGAAACGTCCCTCACCATGTGATATAGGGATTGAATAGATTCCGCCAAGAGTTGCTTTTCTGAGCCATGGGCTCTTGTTTGATACAACCTTTGTATAAGCGATCCTTGACTGGTGACGTCCTATGCAGTTACGGGCAAGTGTAGGAGATGTTTCTGTCTGCTCTACAATCTCACCACCCGGAACAAGTCCAAGCTTGATAAGTGCCTGGAAACCGTTACAGATACCAAGTACCAGTCCGTCTCTCTCATTTATAAGCTTCATCAGCTCATCTTTGATCTTTTCATTTCTGAAGGTTGTTGCTATGAACTTACCTGAACCATCCGGCTCATCACCACCAGAGAATCCACCTGGGAACATTACGATCTGTGCCTGGCTTATAGCCTTTGCAAATGCATCAACAGAATCTCTGATTCCCTGTGCGTCCATGTTATTCAGTACTATAACCTCAGCCTCAGCTCCTGCTCTTTCAAATGCTCTTGCACTGTCATATTCACAGTTTGTACCTGGGAATACAGGAATAAACACCTTCGGTTTAGCTATCTTATTCTTGGCAACTACTATGTTTTTAGCCTGATAGATTCCACCCTCATAGCCTGTAAGTGAAGGATTGTATCTTGCCTTCAGCTCTGTCTCAGGTGTTCCGGCCTTAGCAGCTGCAACATAGTCCTTTACGTGTCCTTCAAATCTTTTCAGAACGCCACTGTCAGTTGAGAATACAGACTTAAGTCTTCCGGTCCATGCACTTATGGCATCTTCCATACCAATCTTTGCTGAACCATATACGAAGCATGCATCATCAGTAACAGTACCGATAACCTTTGCAGGAAGTCCCAGAGTCTTGATGTCATCAGGACGGATCTCCATGATGATGGAACCATAGTCCTTGCGGCCAAGCTCTGCCTCGCTGACTGACTTCGCATCCAGAGTAACACCCAGCTTATTACCAAATGCCATCTTGCTGACTGCTTCAATGATTCCACCGAAGCCTACTGCAAATGCACTCTGAATCTTTCCTTCTGATGCTGCAGCATATACTGAAGCATATTTTTCAAGTACGTCTGAATATACAGGTACATCCAGCTCGTCCTTATCTATATCAAGCTTAACCAGAATATTTCCGGCTTCCTTGAGTTCACTTGTTACTACTCTCTCCACTGTATTCATATCAACTGCAAATGAACAAAGTGTAGGAGGAACATCTATATCATTGAAGGAACCACTCATACTGTCCTTACCACCGATTGATGGAAGTCCCAGTCCTATCTGAGCGCTGTAAGCTCCCAGCAGTGCTGCCAGAGGCTTGCCCCAGCGTGTAGGATCCTCGTTCATTCTTTCAAAGTATTCCTGGAATGTGAGACGTATCTTGGATACATCACCACCTGCTGCAGCGATCTTAGCAACTGAATCTATAACAGCGTAGATTGCTCCGTGATATGGGCTCCATGAAAGAAGATATGGATCCAGACCGTAGCTCATCATACTTACTGAGTCTGTTCTCTTCTTTCCAAGCATAGGAACTGTTGCGATCATGGTCTGCATTGGTGAAAGCTGATACTTACCACCATAAGGCATAGTTACTGTACATGCACCTATGGTTGAGTCGAACATTTCAACCAGACCTCTTTCAGAAGCAACATTAAGATCGGACAGAATATCCAGCCATTTTGTCTTTACATCAGCATCAGCGTTGCTGTAAGTTTCTGTACTGTTCTTTCCATCGATTCCTGCAAATGCATCAATCTTTTCATCAGGCATTTCAACCTCTGCAGTAGTCTCCTGATGAGCACCATTTGTATTCAGGAATGCACGGCTGATATTAACTATCTCTTTTCCGCGCCACTTAAGTACAAGTCTTGGGCTTTCTGTTACAGTAGCAACCTTAACTGCTTCAAGGTTCTCTTCTCTTGCATATTCCAGAAGCTTATCTGCATCTGCAGCATCAACCACCAGCGCCATTCTTTCCTGTGACTCTGAGATTGCCAGCTCTGTTCCGTCAAGTCCTGCATATTTCTTAGGCACCAGATCAAGATTAATATCCAGACCATCTGCCAGCTCACCTATGGCAACGGATACACCACCTGCACCGAAGTCATTACATTTCTTTATAAGAGTTGTTACCTCAGGACGTCTGAAAAGTCTCTGCAGCTTACGCTCTGTAGGAGGATTACCCTTCTGAACCTCTGCTCCACAGCTTGCCAGTGATGATGAGTCATGAGCCTTGGATGAACCTGTAGCTCCACCACATCCGTCTCTTCCTGTTCTTCCACCCAGAAGGATTATCACATCTCCGGGATCAGAAGAAAGTCTCTTTACATTATCCTTTGGAGCCGCTCCGATAACTGCTCCGATTTCCATTCTCTTAGCTACATAGTTAGGATGATAAACCTCCTGAACAAGTCCTGTAGCAAGTCCAATCTGGTTACCATAGGATGAATATCCCTTGGCAGCAGTTGTTACAATCTTTCTCTGAGGAAGCTTATTGGCAAGTGTTTCCTTAAGTGACTTTGTAGGGTCGGCTGCTCCGGTAACACGCATGGCCTGATAAACATAGGTTCTTCCTGAAAGCGGATCTCTGATGGCACCACCAAGACAGGTAGCCGCTCCACCGAAAGGCTCGATTTCAGTAGGATGGTTATGAGTCTCATTCTTAAATGATATGAGCCAGTCTTCTGTTGTAATGCTGCCATCCTCCTGTCTGATATTCAGAGGAACAACTATGGTACATGCATTTATCTCATCTGACTCATCCAGATCTTCCAGCTTACCATCTCTGCGAAGCTTCTTCATTCCCATAAGGGCAATATCCATAAGGCAGGTAAACTTATCGTCTCTGCCTGCATTTATCTCAGCAGCATCTGCAAGATATTTATTGAAGGTTTCTTCAATAGCTGCCTTATATTTACCTTCATCAAATTTGATATCTGTAAGCTCTGTGGCAAATGTGGTATGACGGCAATGATCTGACCAGTAGGTATCAAGTACCCTTATCTCTGTCATGTAAGGATCTCTGTTTTCCTCACTGGAAAAATAATTTCTGATGTGAAGGAAATCCTTAAATGTCATGGCCAGTCCCAAAGAATCATAAAGAGCCTTGAAATCATCCTCGCTCATGGTTCTGAAGCCATCCAGAACCTTTACATCCTCAGGATCGTCATATACTGCCACCAGTGTTTCAGGCTTTGGTGAATTATCAAGTCTTGATTCAACTGGGTTTATAACATATGCTTCTATGGTCTTCTTGTCCTCTTCACTGAGAGTTCCGGAAACCGCATATGTGATACCTGAACGGATGATAGGCTCTGCACTGTCGTCCAGAAGCTTAACACACTGCTCAGCTGAATCAGCTCTCTGATCGAACTGTCCCGGCAGGTATTCCATTGAAAAGACGAATTCCTCATCACTGTGAGGGAACTCTTCTTTATATACAACATCTACAGGAGGTTCAGAGAACACTGTCACCACTGCCTCATCAAATACTTCATCAGACAGATTTTCCACATCATATCTGACAAGCTCTCTTACTTTAACATCTGCAAGACCGAGATATGCTCTGAACTCATTTGTCAGCTCATCAGCTCTTACACTGTAGTCCGGTCTTTTTTCCACGTAGATTCGTCTTACACTCATTAACGTCTCTCCTTTAATTAATTATTTGTGTACCTTTCTGAGTATCCTAAGCAGGATTACGTTCTGATAAACCAGAGGTGCATCCTGCATGTAAAATATTATGCCATCCGAAGGAGCAAGAATTCTGCTCAGGATGTGACCATCCATAGGATCGATTATCTCACCTATAAGGTCTCCACGTTTTACTTCGGAATTAACATTCATAAGCCTTCTGAAGAATCCTGCAGCATCGGATTTGATGATGAGCATTTCATCATCATCCATTACGGTGGATATACTTCCACCCAGACTATTATATCTGATTATACCCATTCTGGAAAGAAATCTTAATACGGCACTTACTGCTACGTCCGCATATTCCTCATTCAGTCTCTCGGAACCACCGGAATAGATAGAAAATGCCTCGGTTCCCGAAAGCTGCCAGTTATAATTCAGAGTACCCTCATCAAATGGTCTCATATTGTTGATCATAACAAAGGGCAGTCCGAAAAGGTTAGCCAGATTTGTGCTTTCCCTTCCGGTCTTCATCATTCTGACATGAGGAATAAATCTTCCTCTCATATAATAGGACGGAAATTGTATTCCGTATGAATAGGTCTTCAGTTCTTCCAGCAAAGCATAGGCAAGTCTGCTGGTGGCCGGTCCATTCGGATTTCCCGGAAATTCCCTGTTGATATCAGAATCATCTGAAAGCCAGTATTTATGACGAGCATTTAATGCGCTGTAATTTACTGCCGGAACTACCATTACTGATTTGCCCGGTACTATATCTCCTGCCTCCTCCAGCTCAGAAAGCCTTACAGAAAGCTTGGAACAGATATACAGCTGCTGATGTTCATTACCTCTCATGGATCCTACTATGGCAGCACTGTTTTCAGCCTGCAATGGTTCTGAATAGGTGCCTGCTCCATAGGTATATCCATAGATATTATGCTCGCCGCTAAATGGTGTCTCATAGGAAAAAAGTATTTTCTGTCTCATGATTCACCTCCTACTATTCTCGCAAGAAGGGATCCCATCTCTATGGATGGATATTCTCTGATGGCTGTAACAAGTCCGCTCCTTGGAGCTATTATAACCTCCTGGTCCGAGCCTGTCAGCACATCAACCACTGAACCAATCCTCATTCCTGCTTCAACCCTTTCATGGATTCCTACATTTGGAATGAAGATGCCGCTGGTTTCAGAATTCAGATAAGCCACCTGATTATCATAGGCAACCATGGGATTTTTGACGGAGTTTACTTCGCCTTCCCACATTCCCATATGCTTCATCAGGGCAAATATACCATCTACAAGTTTATTTCCGGACTGCTGATCTATCTTATTTGCAGTGCATGCAAAGGTAACACAGGATGCTACCCCGCGTCTGTTCAGTTCATACACCAGACTTCCGCTTTTAACCTGTGTGGATGGATGTACCCAGACCATGTCGGTATTCAGCTTGGCTGCATATGGCATTACATCATCTACCACATCATCATTTATCCTTATCTGAAGTATTTCATTCAGATACATATTACTGCCATGGATGTCCAGACAGAATTCTGCCTTAGGGCCATCGCTGCTGCTTATTACATCATCTATAAGACAGCTTGCGGCATATTCGCCGATGGCTCCGCTCTTAGCTCCCGGGAAGAGCTCATTCATATCCAGCTCCGAACCCGGAATCTCTCTTGATTTTGCTTCCATGGCCAGTGGATTTATGGCCGGATAAATATCAACTATACCTTTAAGACTTTTATAGTCTTCCTTAATTCTTCTTGTAACCTCATAGCATACAAACTGTCCCTGCAGTTCATTACCGTAAATTCCGGAAACAAGACATATCCTTCTTTCATTTCCGGTTAGAACATCAGGCACGAGTCTGTTCTTCTTTATCTTAAGAACCTCATTTACCATGAGATTGACTCTTGCTATTGTTTCTATCATATTTAACCCCTGCTTTGCTACATTATTCTTTTGCAGATAACATTTCTCTGGCGCTGGCTATTATAGTGTCCGTCACATTTTCTCCCCCCAGAAGTCGTGCCAGTTCCAGAACTCTTCCCTCTTCGTCAAGAGGACGAATCGAAGTAATGGTCTTGCTGTCTATTACTTCTTTCTCTATTACAAATCCATGGTCAGCCTGTGCTGCAATCTGCGGCAGATGTGTTATGGCTATTACCTGTCTGGAGCTTCCCAGCTTTCTCATAACAGCTCCCACCTTCTGGGCGGTTATGCCGCTTATTCCAACGTCTATTTCATCAAATATAAGTGTTGGTGTTTCATCTGCCTCCGACACAACTGACTTGATGGCCAGCATGATACGTGAAAGTTCACCACCTGAGGCGCAGTCCACCAGTGGTCTCATTTTCTCACCCACATTTGTGGAAATGATAAACTGAGCTTTGTCAGCGCCATTTGGCCCCGGTGTGCCTTCCTCAAATTCCATATCAAATCTTACATCATTGAAATTCAGCTCTTTCATGGCCTCGGAAATGGTTGCTGTCAGTTCCTTTGCTGTCTTCTTTCTTTCCGTGGTCAGTTTTTTGCAGGCCTTTTCCAGTTTTTCCTGCTCAGCCTCAAGACTCTTCTTCAGCTTTCCTATGGTCACATCATAGTCCTGAAGCTGCTCTGCTTCCTGCTTCAGTCCCTCCAGATTAGATAAAATGGTATCTATATCAGAACCATATCTTGCCTTAAGGGAATTGATGAGATTCAGTCTTTCCTCTGTTTCTCTCAGAACCTCCGGCTCGAATTCCATGTCAGACACATAACCTGAAAGCTGTCCTGAGAAGTCACTCAGAAGTCCGTCTATATCTGAAAGAAGCTTTATCATTTCTTCCGTATCCGGATCCAGCTTTGAAAGTCCTCCCATGGTCCTGACTGCTCTGGAGATCAGACTTCCTGCGGACTTGTCGCTGTCATAGCCTGCCAGCATTTCTACTTCTGAGGTTATGGCGGCTATATCCTGGGCGGCACTTGCCTTTCTGAAGACAGCCTCCAGCTCCAGGTCTTCACCCTTCACAAGTCTTGCGCTTTCTATATCATTTATCTCGTAGAGTATGTAATCAAGCCTTTTGGCTCTTTCAGTTTCGTCCATCTGCATGGACTCTATCTTTTCACTGATTTCTTTATAGTTTTTAAAAATGCTGGCAGTCTCCTGCTTCAGAGCTGCTATCTTCTCTGAATAATTATCAACCATATCCAGATGCTTTGACACCTTCAGAAGGGTTCTCTGCTCATGCTGGGCATGAAGACCTATCAGATGTCCGGCTACAGCCTTAAGCTTGGCTGCTGTAACGGTTCTGTCATTTATCCGGTTGACTGTTCTGCCATTTACGAGGCGTCTGGAGATAAGCAGTTCTCCGTCTTCCGTCTCAATTTCTTCCTCCTTCAAAGTCGCAGCCGTTGATTCATCTACTGAAAACAGCAGTTCAACCACTCCGTCCTTGTCAGGATTTCTCAGAAGGGATGTGTCATATTTGCCTCCCAGTCCAATGCCGATAGAGCCAATGATTATGGACTTTCCGGCACCGGTCTCACCGGTCAGGATGTTAAGCCCCTCCTGAAAATTTATATCCAGCTCATCTATCAGAGCGAGATTCACTATATGTAAATTTATAAGCATTTATTCGGTAACTCCCTTTATTTCAAGTATTACCTTATCTGTCATGGATGCATCCCCTACTGCAACAAAGATAGTATCGTCACCGGCAATACAGCCCAGTGCCCCCTCTATCTTCATACTGTCTACGGCCGCCCCTACAGCCATAGCCATGCCAGAATAAGTCTTAATCACTATCAGATTGCCCGCAGCCTGGATATCAGTTATTCCGCTGGTAAGCACTCTGATATACGAGGACTTGTCTTCCCCGTCTTTAATGCCGGACATGGAATCGGGAGCTATGTATTTCCTGCTGCCCATGCCGGTGCTCTTCTTCCTGAGTCGAAGCTGTCTGATGTCTCTGGAAATAGTAGCCTGAGTAGTGGTAATGCCCTCTGCTGCAAGAGCATCGGTCAGCTCTTCCTGTGTAGTTATATCCTTCTCGGAAATGATCCGTAGAATGGCTTTCTGACGCTTTTCTTTAAGCATTTTTATACCCCAAGCTTCTTTCTTAGTATCTCATAGACACTTGAATCATTCAGCTTCACCTTGGAAAATGTATATGGTGAAACTTCTATATCAACCTTACTTCCAAGTTCCATCTTAAAGGTCGATGCTCCATCAAAGGAAACAAGACCATTACATTCTATATCCTTTCTCTTTCTTATGATCTCCAGTGTTATCTTATCTTCTTCTCCGAATATAACACTTCTTCTGGAAAGAGAATATGGTGAGATAGGTGTCATTACCATGAGTCTGGCATCACCCTTTACTATAGGTCCTCCTGCAGAGAGATTGTAGCCGGTGGATCCTGTAGGTGTTGCTATCAGGATTCCGTCTGCCTCGCAGGTGTCAAAATAATTATCATTTACATAGATTCTTACTGCAATAAGACGAAGGGCATTTTCACGGGCAAATACTATATCATTTAAGGCATAGGCCACCTCTTCCTTTTCCCATTCCGTCTCATGACCGGACACTTCATGTGTCACTGTGCCCTTAAGCATCATGCGGTTTTCTATCTCATAATCACCAGCTATAAGTCGGTCTATCATGCTGTCGATTTCGGAAACCACCACCTCTGTCATGAAGCCTACTGTTCCAAGGTTTACTCCGATTACCGGAATGTCTCTTCCATTCAGAGTATGGGAAACCCGGAGCATGGTTCCGTCTCCACCCATTACGATTACCACATCGGTATTATCAAGGATTTCTCCCAGTCCATTCTGGTCAAGTCCCACATGAAGCATGGATGTATATCCTCTGCCCTTTATCAGAGCATCAGTATACTTTGACCATTTCAGATCCGTATCCTTCAGTTCGTTTGCAATTATAAGAAATCTTTCACACTTTTTCATAATACCTGGTGGCTTTCTTCTACAAGGTTTTTAATCTTTTCATCAAGGGAATCCACAAATGACATTCCCGGTTTTATGTTTTCATCTGTATCTGTTGTTTTTCTGATATGCATCAGATATTCTATATTTCCTTCAGGCCCCTTCACCGGTGAATAGTCCAGTCCCAGCAGGTCAAAGCCTGATTCCAGGGTAAACCCGGTTACGGCCTCTATTACTTCCATATGGGTGCTTTTCTCTCTTACAACACCCTTCTTTCCTACCTTTTCCCGGCCGGCTTCAAACTGGGGCTTTATGAGACATACACACTCAGCTTCCTGAGTCATGAGATTTCTCAGGGGCGGAAGCACCTTTGATAGAGAAATGAAGGAAACATCCACTGAAGCAAAGCTCACCAGCTCATCTATATCTTCCGGAGTTACATATCTTATGTTTGTTTTCTCCATACATACAACTCTGTCATCATTTCTGAGACTCCAGGCCAGCTGACCATGTCCCACATCTACAGAGTAAACCTTAATGGCACCATTTTGAAGCATGCAGTCGGTGAAACCTCCTGTGGAAGCTCCCACATCCATACATACCTTATGGGTAAGATCTATAGGGAAAACCTCCATGGCTTTCTCCAGCTTCAGCCCGCCTCTGCTGACATATTTCAGAGTTTTTCCTCTTACTTCTATAT
>CADBMW010000108.1 GCA_902795855.1 uncultured Lachnospiraceae bacterium | reverse complement strand
TCTTTCAGAACTTGCAGGTACAGGTTGTAAGCTGACAACACAGCTTGGTACAGGATGGATTCCACTTCTTGATCAGGTTGAGGGAGCAGTAACCGGCAATAATTATGAGACAACCTCTGAATGCTTTATGGCAGTTTCAAATGGCGTAGCTGATGTATGTATCATCGATCTTCCTACAGCTAAGTCAGCACTTCTTACAAATGATGATCTGGAAATCATTACATTTGATGAGAAAGATACATTTACTGGTGATGAAGAGATGGTAAATGTTTGTATAGCAACAAAGAAGAATGATACTGAGCTTAGAGATAAGCTGCAGGGTGCTATGGATAAGATCGGATGGAATGATAAGGCTGCTATGGACGAGCTTATGAGCTCAGTTATCGAACAGCAGCCAGCAGCAGAATAAATGAATTAATTAACGCAGGATGTAAAAAAATGTAAAGGAAAAGGTTGGGATGGGAAATGGGATATAGATTATTATCAGTCACAGATCCGAATAATTCATTTGAATGGATGATATTCCTGACTAAAAAGTATCTCAGCATGTTTCTGGAAGGTACCTGGCTCACCTTATACATAGCTGTGTTAGGTACACTTCTGGGATTCGTGCTTGGATATGTAATAGGAATTATCCAGGACCTGAAGATTAATCAGGGAGATCTGTTTATTAAGAAAATATTTATAAGAATATTAAAAATAGTTTCAACTGTCTATGTAGAAATCTTCCGTGATACGCCGATGATCGTTCAGGCGATGATCATATATTACGGAATCAGGCAGACCGGTGTTGATCTGACACCTATCGTTGCCGGTATTTTAGTAACAGTTCTTAACACCGGAGCTTACATGGCAGAAACGGTTAGAGCCGGTATTGGCTCCATAGATTTAGGACAGCGTGAAGGTGCCTGGGCTATGGGTATGTCACCTATGAAGACAATGTTCTATATAGTTCTTCCACAGGCATTTCAGAATATTATTCCGGAGATGGCGAATACATTTCTTACCAATCTGAAGATGACATCGGTGTTAAATGTTATAGCTGTTCAGGAGCTCTTTATGGCAGCCAAGACAGTTGGTGGAAACTACTACAAATACTTTGAGAGTTACCTTGTTATTGCAGTAATTTATTTTGTTCTTTGCTTCTTATTCAATAAGGTATTCGGTCTGATCGAGAAGAAGATGAAGGGCAAGGAAGATTATGCTCTCGCTGTTGAATATTTGGATAATGATTAAGGAGGCGTACTATGGGAGATGCGGTTATATCTATACGTGATCTTGGTAAATCCTTTGGTGATCACGAGGTTCTCCGGAAAATAGATATTGAGGTAAAAGCTGGAGAGATAATATGCATAGTAGGGTCTTCCGGTTCGGGAAAATCAACACTTCTCAGGTGTATTAATAAACTGGAGCGTCAGACCACGGGAAAGGTAATGTACCATGGAAAAGAGGTCAGAGATATTCAACGTGAGATAAATGATTATAGAGCAAAGGTGGGAATGGTTTTTCAGTCCTTTAATCTTTTCAATAATATGACCGTGCTACAGAACTGCATGGTCTGTACCAGGAAGGTTCTTCATTTATCCAAGGCAGAAGCATTTGACAGAGCTATTACCCATCTTAAAGAAGTTGGTATGGCTCCATATATAAATGCCAAGCCTTCTCAGCTCTCCGGTGGACAGAAGCAGAGGGTTGCAATCGCAAGATCACTTTGTATGAATCCGGAAGTTCTTCTTTTCGACGAACCTACATCAGCACTGGATCCGGAAATGGTAGGTGAAGTGTTAAATGTAATGAAGGAACTGGCAACTACAGGACTTACTATGATAATCGTGACTCATGAGATGGCATTTGCAAGAGATGTTTCAACAAGAACAATCTTTATGGATAGAGGCTATGTTGCTGAGGATGCACCGCCTTCGGAGCTTTTCAGCAATCCAAAGAATCCAAGAACAAGAGAGTTCTTAAGCAGATATCTTGCAGGATAAAATGCATAGTTTATGGAGGCGGATAAGATGAAAAGATTTGTTGTGACATTTGCCAGAGGTTTTGGCTCAGGTGGAAAAGAGATTGCCTCGATCCTGGCAAAAGATTTGGGAATACATTGCTATGA
>CADBMW010000107.1 GCA_902795855.1 uncultured Lachnospiraceae bacterium | reverse complement strand
GAATATACATGGTAAGAATCCTTGCCATGTTTTTTCACATAATATAGCGCCCGGTCCGCAGCCCTATAAAGCTCATCAAATTTTGAGCCGTGCTTTGGATATGTGGCAATTCCAACGGACAGACTTACACAGCCTGTAAGTTCTCCACTGAAGGCATTCTTGACTTCATATTCAAGATTCTTAACCAGACTGACAATACTATGTTCATCATTAACCTCACGAAGCAGAACCATAAATTCGTCACCGCCTATACGGCCTGCAACATCACGTCCCTTGAAATTATTATTTATGATCCTGCCTATGGTAGCGAGTACTCTGTCTCCCACAATATGGCCGTAAGTATCATTTACGTTTTTGAAATTATCGGCATCTATCATCAGCAAAGCACATTTATCATTTTCTTTATAATAATTTGCCAGGAGCATTTTTATCAATTCTTCTACAGCTCCTTTATTTAAAAGTCCGGTGAGCTGATCAGTTTTTGAACGTTTCTCAAGCTCCATTTTAAGAAGCTGTTTTTCAGTGACATCATTTATGAGGGCAATAATTCCGGTTATGTTGCCGTCCTCATCAAAAACCGGACGTTTAATAAGCTCCAAAAATTCCTGTATGCCATCATCATTTTCCTCAATAATGTAATCTGTGCCCTTTCCGGTACGAAGCATTTCCTGATCTGTCTGCATGGCCTTCAGGGCATTCTGCTTGTCCTTACGGATATCCACATCTGTTTTTCCACGGATTGTCCAGTGCTTCTCGCCCTCCTTATGGAGATGGTGCCAGTACTGGGTAGCAAAAACATATTTGCCCTCCGCATCCTTCAAATAGATATTTGACGGAAGCTCCTTCAACATCTTCTGCATTTCGGAATATGTAAAGGAATCCTTTGCACGAATGGCATTGTTTATTCTGTTTACAACAAATTCTCTGAGTCCCAGAGGTGTAAGAAGATCCGAAAAACCCTTTTTGAAAACATACATATCCTCCTGTGTCGGAGTATGATCCGAGATTGCTATAACCGGAATGGATGCAAATATCTTATCCTCAGCCATTTTTTTCATTATATAATAATCCGTACTCTCAGTAAGTTTAAGATCAACAATAATGGCTGATATGGATTCATAATTATCATCCAGAATCTGAAATCCCTTTTCTTCGTCATCGGTTTTGATAACCTCAAAATCCTGGTTAAGAAGTTCAGTGAACTCATCTGCCAATTCGTTGAAAGGGCATATTAAGATTATCTTTTTCATCTATTCACTTCCTTTTTTTCCTTCGGTTTTAAGTCCTTTTAGCCACCTTATATCATATCAAATGGAGTTACATGAAACAAGCTGTATATTAGTTTCTGTTTATTTTTAAGGAGATTTTTTTAGCTTTTTATTTACACCGATATTAAGTGCTCTGAAAAGAACTGCTATTCCAAAATTTAGAAGAACTATGAATGCAAATATTCCGAATCCCACAGGATATCCCCAGGTGACAAAGCCATACCAGTCATTTGTATCCGGCCACTCTCCTATTCCATTTACCAGGAGATTTATCAGATATCCTATTCCGTAGACCAGTGATGCCGCAGCTGCTATGAAGGTATATTTAAATGGTATCTTTTCATCTGTCTCTAAAAATATAAAGTCCAGCATGGACACTACCGGAGCTACCAGATGAAACCAGAAGTTTCCTCCTTCATAAAGATTAAACTGTGGATTCATAGGCTGAAGAAATGCAGCAATAATAAAAAATGTAAGTCCCACCGATGCCACCGCTATCATTTTTATCAGTATGGGGAATTTTTTCCCGAGAAAGCAAAAGATTACCCAAAGTACTGCAACTACTCCGCTGAAAAGATTTGAAAGCACAGTAAAGAATTTCAGATTTGCAATTCCCTTTACTGAAAGACCGGTGCCCGGCGTGGCGGTATTCATGCTTATCACTGCACCACATCCTACAAAAATAATGATCAGTATATTAAAGAAAATAGAAAGTTTTTCTCTTTTGTTTTTCACTTTAACCTCCTTAAACTTCTGTAAAAACCAACCATGTGAAAACATTATACTACATCAGCGTATTTCCCCTGGGATACAGATACAAGGTCATCCGGAGAAAGCTCCACCTGAAAACCCACTTTCCCAGCGCTGACATACACCTTTTCCTTGTCCCTTGCTGTCTCATGTATAAAAGTAGGAAAATGCTTTTTCATTCCTACAGGAGAGCAGCCTCCGTGAACATATCCGGTAAGTGGCAGAAGATCCTTCTGCTTTATCATACTGATGGCTTTTTCTCCTGAAGCCTTTGCAGCCTTTTTCAGATCCAGCTCGCACTGCACCGGAACAACAAATACATAGTACTGGCCGGACTTTGCCTGAGTAACGAGTGTTTTAAATACCTTGTCAGGTTCCTCCCCCAGTATGCCGGCGATTTCTTCACCACTCATGGTTGCATCCGGTTCATATTCATGACTTGTGTAATCGATCTTTTTGCTGTCAAGCACACGCATGACATTTGTTTTTATTTTACCCAATTTAATATCCTCTTTTCAGTCAACTGAATTTTTATCATTTACTTCCGGCCCGTAAGATAATAAACCGCCAGGGCTGTTCTATGGGAAAGTCCCTCCTTGGAAAGAATGGTGGTTATATAATTCTTCACGGTTCCCTCTGATATAAACAGCTTCTTCGCTATCTCCTTGTTAGAAAGTCCCTCTGCCACAGCCTCGATTATTTCCAGCTCCCGCTCTGTATATCCGGAAGGATCAAAGCCGCTGCTGAGACCTTTTCCACAGTCCTGTGAATCAGAACCTTCATCCCTCTTAAGATTCGATTCGGTAAGAACTTCCAAGATATTTTCTTCCATAACACCGGTTCCGTTATAAACTGATTTGATCATCTGCTTCAGATGCTCCGGCGTGTGATTTTTTATCAGATACCCCTTTGCTCCCGCGGCAAGGGCCTGGCGAACCAGGTCATCATCATCAAAGGTAGTAAGTATCAGCACCTTTCCAAGCCCACGGCTTACGATTTCCTTTGTAGCTTCGATTCCGTCCATTACCGGCATCTGTATATCCATGAGAAATACATCCGGCATTTCCTTTTCTGCTATATCTATAGCTTCCCTTCCATTGGCGGCACTGCCAAGAACCTGAAAGTCATCATCCACCTCCAGTATTATCTTCATACCATCTCTTACGAAATCGCTATCATCTGCAATTATTACTTTTATCTTATCCATTCTCCACCTCTTCTGCTTAACAGTCTATAGGAATCCTGTTAACTCTATTCTAACGGAAGCAGCATATTTACAGTGAATCCTACTTCTGTTTCAAAATCCAGATTTCCACTGGCCTCTCTGACGCGTCGGCGCATACCGGAGATTCCCATTCCATCCTCGAAAGTAGCTGCACCTTTTCCGTCATCCCTTATGCTGCACCTTACCATCTTATTCATAACCACAATCTCTATAAAAATATGACTGCATTTTGAATACTTCATGGAATTGGATACTGCCTCAAATGAATTATCCAGGATTACCTCCCAAAGCGGCTCCGGAATAAGCGAGGTATCACCCTCTACCTCAAGCTTCGTCTCAACTCCCTTGTCATTACAGTCTTCGCAAAGCTTATAAAGCTGAAGCATGGCCAGCTCTTTTTTCTCCGGTCTCTCTTTTCTAAGAATGGCTCTTATTTCATCCATTCCGGTACGAAGCTGATCTATAACCGCCTGAATCATGCTCTTTGATTTTTCCGGATCCTTATCCATAAGAACCTTGACTCCCTCCAGCTGATAAATGGAACCATTTATGCTATGCCCCAGTTTATCATGGAGAGTCTGTGAAAGAGATGCTCTTTCCTCCAGTATCTGATTTTCTGTCTTCAGCATATTTCTTCTCAGCTCTGCCTTTGCAGCATATTCTGTTTCCCTGATATCCCTCTTCAGTCCCTGCTCCAGCACAGTATCCTCTATCATTCTCTTCTGATAGGGAGTCACCACATAATTATGCTGAACATAAATTATAGCCAGCATGGTAACCACCAGAATCTGATTTACCACCCCCAGAGGCGAGTCTATAAATGCTGTGATAAGCGGAATAAAATAGCATCGGTAATCTATCCCCGGAAAAAGTGAGAGAACCTCAAAGATTGAATAATAAATCATCAGGATAAAACATTTTCCACCGATTATATAAAGAGCTGCCACAATCAAGACCGAGATCAGTACCAGAATAATCTTCAGCTTTCCTTCGAAGAGTTCCTTAACTGACATAAATCCCAGATAAAACGAAACAAGCAGGAGTATCTCTACAGATACTCCTGTATTAATTGAAATATTATCACCCAATCCGAATCTTTCAAGAAGGCTGCATGCACTCACAACCAGCATCAGCACCAGCCGGATTACAATGAAGTAATTGTCACTCTGCCGTTCTTTCATAACGCCTCATTCTGCACTTCTCAGCTTAAGTCCCACACTTCCGAAACCTAAGGCTACAAACAAGTAAGCTACTGTAACACATAATAACATAATCCAGGCATTTTTGTCGCCAACAAATATCATTTCCGTGCCGTCTACAAACCATTTCTGTGGCATAATAAATGAGAGAGCCTGAACTAGTTTTGTGGTGCCTCTCAGCGGGAAGTAAAGACCTGAAAGCATTGATGACATACACCAGATCACGAAGGCTGTAACTGTGGCCCCCATAACATTTCCCACCAGGATTCCCATCAGAAGACTGAGGGTTGAGAATATAAGTCCCATAAAGAATATCATGAGCAGCAAACTGAGTCTGTCCATTCCCATTCTGTCACTATCGATAAAGAAGGTGCATATTGTCAGAACTCCCGACAGCATAACGGATACTATAACTCCCACAATGAATTTGGATGAGAAATATAACAGACTGCTTTTTCCCGTAAGCTTGATTCTCTTTAAAACATCATTGTTCTGCTCCCTGATCACGCTGTTTGCAACTATAACTCCACACATTACAAAGCCCAGTGTCATAAATGCAAATGCATATCCCATGTTTGTTTTTTGATCCACCTGGCTCTTAGTAAGGCCTCTCTCATCCTTTCCGGTTATGAAATCCACTGTTTTCTCAGGTACATCCTGGTCCATATTTTCCAGTTCCTTCATTACGGAGGCTTTTGTATATTTGGAAACCTGAGATGCAGTATTTACCTTCTGCATTAATGACTGGAGCTTATCTTCCAAAAGCTCAAATCTTTCATCCTCTGAAAGTACATAGGCTGTAAGAGCCTTATCATATTCTCCATTTAAAACTCTTTCTTCAAAATCACTTTCAATATAAAGAGCGGCTCCCATTCTGTCATTTTCGCCATCATTTAGTACTCTTTCATCAGCCTCTGCCTTAGTCATTCCGGCAACCTTTAAACGGCCAACCTTATACATTCCGGATCTTGCCAGCTTGTCCAGAAGATAGTCCGATAATTCACTTCCGGAAGCATCATACACCTTTACTACAAAACGGCCGTCACTGGCATAATATGCAACCTTTTCATTTTCATCCTTTATTTCAAGGACTCCCATATTGTAATTATTATCATAATAATATGACAGATTATCCTGTTGCAGGCTCATTATAAATGTGGCAAGTACGGGAAGCACTATAAGGCAAAGCCAGAAACCCACATTTCTAAAAAGAAGCTTAAGTGTTGTTTTCAATAATTCTATCATGCTCGTCCTCTCCTTAATTTATTTACAGAAATCGCAGCCAGTGAAAATACTGCACATACTACTACGGTTATTATCATTATCTTTGATGTATAACTACTCTCACCCATTGATGAAAGCTCTACAAGAGATCTGTTTCCATAGTATATCAGGGACAGATTTTTAAGAATCTGAGGATGGGATGAAAACATATAGGTTTCAAAGCTTCCTCCGAAAAATCCCGAAAGCCATACCACCGTAAATGTTATGATCACGGTTGCCGCTACGCTGTTTGTCACTGAATAGATCAGAAGTTCAACAGCTCCCATGGCCAGTATGATCATGAATATCACAAGAAGCGATATTGCCATATTTCCCCAGTGAACCCCTAGGAATATAATGCCGAAAAGCATTGATATTATGCTGCATATCATCACCGTAATCGCTATGGATATAAGCTTTGCAAGATAAAGTTTGGTGTCAGATATACTTGATATCTGAAGTCTTTTTTCTATCTTGTTTTTCTTCTCACTGGCGAAAAGTCCGGCAGCACATACTATAGGAAATGCTGCAAAATATATAATCTCGATTATTCCATAATAATCTGTTGAATTTATAGCAGCCACGAATCTGGGATGCTCCACACTTACCTTAGGAACTTCCTTTTTTTCCGGGGTGTTTCCATCTATTCCAAGCTTTGCCATATATACTGCATTTCCGGCATTCTCACATGCTTCGTTAAGAGCATATTCAAGTATATGACCTTCTATTTTTGAATCCTGAATTTCATATATTTTATAATCTTTCTTTCCAAATTCCACAAAGCCTGCCAGATTATTTTCGTGTATTATTTTCTCGGCGTCACCTGCTTCATATTCTATAAGCTTGATATCATTTTCTTTAAAATTATCAGCCAGTGTATCAATATAGGCCTCAAAGGAGCTTCCCTCTTCGATACTGTAACCAACTTCAAATCCATCTGAGCCTTCGTAGCTGTTCATAAGTGACGTAAATGCACTTGTGAGAACAGCTGCAATAATAGCCGGTCCCATGATATAGATCAGGATATTCACCGGACTCCTGAGCATCATTTTCAGATTATTTTTTATAAGATATCGTATCATTTTTCTGCTCCTTTACAGATCTCTCAGTTTCTTTCCCGTAAGTGTCAGGAACACTTCTTCCAAAGTAACCTTGGATGTATCTTCAAATACCAGCTTCTTTAACTCCTCGCTGGTGCCGCTGGCGATTATCTTGCCCTTATCCATAATTGCAATCCTGCTGCAGATTGCTTCTACCTCTTCCATGTAATGACTTGTGTAGATTACTGTGGCGCCATTTTCATTGGACTGCTTTATCTTGTCCAGGATGAAATTTCTGGACTGAGGATCGATACCCACTGTAGGCTCATCAAAGATCAGAAGATCCGGATGATGTCCGATGGCACATGCTATATTAAGTCTTCTCTTCATACCACCTGAAAAGTTCTTCGCATAGTCATTTCTTCTTTCAGAAAGTCCTACATAATCAAGAGACTCATCTATTCTTTCCTTTAGCTCAGCTCCCTTAATTCCGTAGAGAGAAGTGAAAAGCTCCACATTCTCCCAGGCCTTCAGGCTTCCATGAATGGCCAGATCCTGGGGAATGAATCCCAGATGTCTGCTCAGCTCCTTCTTATTCTTCCGGAAATCCTTTCCCATGAATTCAACACTTCCAAGGGTCGGCTTAACTATATTGCAGATCATATTCATGGTAGTACTCTTTCCGGCACCGTTAGGTCCCAGAAGACCGAAGATTTCTCCTTTTCTTATTTCTATATTCAGATTATCAACCACCACCGAGCTGCCATACTTTTTTGTAAGGTCGTTGGTTTTAAGAATGATTTCACCACTATTATTTGATTCCATATTTTTTTCCTTTCATCCTCTTACACAGTTTTTCTTTTTTCACTGTACACATGATATCATCCCCTATGCCAGCCTTGTAGTGAAAAAAGATACATTCTCAACATGACTTTCGTCATATTAGGGAACAAAGAGTGTCGCTTGCGACACTCTCCGCGCGAGGCGCGTGCTGCCAAAGGCAGCTATCTTCATTGCGCGCCGAGACGCATCCT
>CADBMW010000106.1 GCA_902795855.1 uncultured Lachnospiraceae bacterium | reverse complement strand
TATCATGATAACAAATGACATTCAATAAATCAAGCACTTGAACTACATCATAGTTACTTTCGATAAAAAGGGAACCAGACCATCATGATCATTGTCCGCATTTGTTACCTTATCTGCGATAGCCTTCACTTTGTCGCTGGCATTCAGCATTGCTATGCCTGTTCCGGCAGCCTGGATCATGGTTATATCATTGTCCTCGTCTCCAGCCGCCATGGTTTTTTCCATAGGAATCCCAAGATAATCGGAAAGCTTTTTAAGGGATTCTCCCTTCCCCGATTCCTTAGGTATCAGCTCCAGATAATACTCGCTGGAATACATCAGCGTCAGATGATCGCCGTAACGTTTTTCCACTTCCCGTTTGAAGGCTTCCTGTTTTTCATGATCATGAAGTTCTATGGAAATCATTTTGCAGGGTGGCACATCCAGAAAATCCAGACATTCCCATCCGGTTTTCGCCGGTGTCTTTATTACCATTTTATAATAATCCAGACATTCACCACCAAACGGGGAAAGGATATAGTCATCATTGTAGGTATGAATATATATATTCATTTCCTCTGCCAGTCTGAAAATCTCTCGCACCATTTTCTGATCTATTCCAATCCTGTAAATGGTTTTGCCGCTGTCAACTTCATATATCTGGCCGCCATTATAAGCTGCCACGAAGCTGCCCGGCAGATCAAGTCCCAACTGATCATATACGGACCTTGCACTGTTTATATCCCTGCCTGTGGATATAGCAAAATGTCCTCCCCCTTCAACAAATTTCTTCAGCGCCTCAGAGGTAGCCGGAGAAACCTTCTTATCTGTGGTAAGGAGGGTACCATCCAGATCTGACATAAATATTTTCTTTTCAACAGCCATATATCTTAACTCTTTCTATTCTTTTTATAATTAAAAATCTTACTTATTGAAACTTAAGTTTATGTTACTTATTGATCAGTTCCACAACTTCCTTTATCTGCTCATCTGTAAGACCGCCGTCCTTCAGATAGTTTTCTGCTCCGGTCTGCAGCTGCTCCTGAGTGACATTTGATCCATCCTCAACTCCGCAGATATGCGCCAGGAAGGAATCCAGATATGTGCTTATGATGGCATTATATTTAGCGGGATCAGATTCTTCAGTTATTCCATAGTAGTTATTGAAGGTGATCATATAGTCATCAACTATCTCATCCCTGTCAGCTCCTGCCAGTGCAAGAATAAGTGCACAGACAAATCCGGTTCTGTCCTTACCTTCCATGCAGTGAATAAGATATGGACCTTCATGTTCTGTCATGGCATAAAATGCCTCAGCTATGATTTTTGAATATCCATCACCCTTGAAATTTGCATTCATGTTCATGAAGTTAACATTTCCGGAATCTGCCAGATTTTCATAATACTCAGTATCATAATCCCCGGAGTTTCTGTATTCCATTTCCTCTTCTTTGCTGTCTGCAAGATTCAGAACATATTTAACACCTGCATCCTTAATCAGAGCATTTGAATATAATGCTCTGCCATGCTCGCTGTCACAAGGTGATGCTGAACGATAGAACATGTTTTCCTTTATGTTTCCACCCTTCATGGCACGGAAGTTTGCAAATATCTCATCAGAATCATAATCATTTCTATCATCTGAATACTTGATACTGTAAAGCTCCTGATTCTCCTTATAAGCTCCTCTTGTATTTAATGTAACTCTGACCTTGGAATTCTCATCTACCTCAAATTCCTCCCAGGTACTGTCACCAAAATTTCTGGCAAGTGTAACGTGAGGATATCCGGGATAAGCACACAGGATCAGGTCCCCTATCTGGCAGTAATAGCCTGAATGGTAAGGAACATTTTCCACACTCTTTCCATTATCGAAGCTGATGTCCACACTGTCACCATATTCAAATCCCAGGGCAGCAAATTCTTCATTTGTAAGATCGATATAAATCTGACCAAACTCAGTATTCTCGATTACACCAATCTCACCGGTATCCGGCTTATCTGCATCTGTAGTTGTTCCCATCGCCTCATTTTCTGTGGCAGTTTCATCCTCATCCTTTGCAGCTTCGCTTTCCGTAGCTTCCGTCACAGCCTCAGTGATGGTATTCTCGGTGTTGTCAGTATTCTGAGCTTCCTGGGTTTTACCACATCCGGCGGCAAACAAAAGTGCCAGGATGCTTGCCATTAACAAACTCTTTTTTCCAATGTTTTTTCTAATGTTTTTTTCAATCTTTTTTATCATACATTTATTCTCGTTTTTATAATTATAGTTTTAGTTTCTCGTCATGGCGTCCAGCGGTTTTATTTTCACGGCCCATCTGGTGGGGAATGCGCCTGCCAGTATGGATACGATTATAGACATGAAGACCGCTCCTACTATCAGCCAGGCAGGTGTTGCCATAACCCATGTTCCTTCCGGCATATTCATGAACTGAACCAGTTTTCGATTTATGAATATGTCTATGATAAGGGATAGTCCTACTCCCAATATACCACCTATGGTTCCAAGGAGCCCTGATTCAAAGAGGAACATGAAGCTTATGTCATCGCTCTGGGCTCCCAGCATTTTGAGAAGCCCTATCTCTTTTACTCTGTCATAGACTGCAGTCATCATGGTATTTATAATTCCGATAATGGCTACCAGTCCGGCTATGGCTCCGATGGCTCCCAGCACCAGCTGAACTATGTCTATGGTCCTGTTGACCGAATTCAGCATTTCCAGATTATTCTCCACCTGGAAGCCCTCATCCTTTATTATCTTTGAAAGCTTTTCTACATCTGCCACACTCCTGGCTCTTACGATCACCTCAGAGTAGCACCACCCACTATATGGTTTATTGTTTTTGTCCAGAGGCTGTCCGGGAATTTTTCCATCTACAGCCTGTCTTTTCAGAAATGCTTTCAGGGTATCCATATCCGTATAGATACCATAATCATACTCATTATCTGTTTCGCCAACTATGTTTAACTTGAAGGTGGCAGTTTCCTCATCCTCGTATTCACTATCAAATGTATCCGGATTCCCACCTTCTTCTAATCCCTGTATTCCTTCTTCTTCAGATAGATTCATCTGCGTCCCGGATGTAGTTTCTTCATTCAGTTTTTCGCTTGCTGTATTGCTTGCTGTATCCTCAGAAAATGATTCATCAAATACATCCACTACTTGATAGTCCTTGTCCTCCTGTTGCAATATATCCATGATGAAATCCATTTTTCTGCCGGCCAGAGTTTCATCACTCTGCTGAGAATCCCCATAGGAAACCCAGGTTTTTTCATTATAAAGGGAATCTCTAAATCCCATTCCCACCAGAAGCTCAGGTCTGGATCCATTTGACTTTGGCATAGTTCCCTGAGCTATGGTCAGGGTGTCCATATATTCTTTGGTAACACCACTGATATCGCTCCAGCCTGTGAAGGATCCGTACTTTTCCTGTCCCGGGGCAGAAATAATGGTATATACAGCATAAACCTTATCCAGCTTACTGAAATCTTCTACCACAGAATCAGTCAGAAGCATATCCTTCCTTAAGGTGTTGATGGAGGTTACGTGTATATCTCTCGTATTCCCTGTTTTTTCAACTTCATCGACCATGGCCTGCCTTGCACCTATGCCCGCTGTAAGCATGGTAACTATAGACATGATGCCTATCATGATACCGGTTATGGTAAGGGCTGTCCTAAGTCTCCGAAGCTTTAAGTTCGCAAAACATAGCTTGATAATATATCCCACAGCTTCTCCTTACCTTAATCTATCTCTCTTTCCAGTCTGTGTCTCTTTGCCCTTCTTCTCATTACAAGTATAACTGCTATGGCAACTATAATGGCAAGAAGGATAAGAAGCTTGTCTCGGTTTGTTATATGCTTTGTGGTATCCTCCTTAACCTGTATCACATCTGAATAATCCTGTTCCAGAACCTTCAGCACACCATTATTTCCCAGAAGCTCCTCATGGGAATACTCATTTCCATGAATATCCTCATAGGTAATGGTCAGTTTATTGTCATCCTTTTCCACTGTCTTTACAGAAGTAACCTTTGTGATAATGTCTATGTTCCCACTTTTGCCCGGGCTGACATTTCCCACAAAGCAGGTTGCGTCAGCTATGTTATCCCCCGTAGCCTTTGCAGTTACCTTGTAGATATCTGTTCCACCCACGTTGTTGATGGTAGATACTATCTCTATGCTGTCGCCAAACCGAATTTCATCTTCAGCGATATATGTGTCTGAAACTACAACGTCTGTTTTAAGTCTGATGGGAACATAAATGCTGTCCGCCGACTCATATTTTCCGTTAGGGTTTTCATATTCCGTATTGATATTCAGCTTATATGGCTTCTCCTGAAGGCTGTTACTGCTGCTGAACTCCACCTTTACAATCTCCTCAGATTCAGCCTTTATTTCAGGAATATAGGTGGAACCTGTGCTGTCTACAGGAATGAATTCACCCTTCTCAGAGCTTATGGTACATTTCATATTTGTAACGGATGCCTTAGAGGTATTTTTCAGCTTTACGGTTACAGTGAATGTATCTCCTGCATATATTTCATCACTGCTGAGAGAATAATCTGAAACCATGACCTTTGGTTCCGCCGCAGAAGCCTTCCTTCCGGAACCCGCCGCCGCCAGAATCAGCAAAAGTATTCCTAATATAAAACAAATCTTTTTTACCATTTCCATTCTCCTGTTTTTATTCACCTGACCGTGTCAGTTCATCAGCCACTTTAATCTTCATACGTTTAAAGAAGAAAACATTTGTACCGCATAGCACCAGGCCTTCGATTATAAATGTTATCAGCACCGGCAGCCATGGTATATACATATTTCCGGGAATGATATATCTCAGGAGCTGCGTATGCAGAAATCCTTCTATCAAAGTCCCCAGAATTATTCCAAATATTCCGGAGGTTATCCAGACTATTCCACCCTCCAGCATCACTGTTTTTATAAGGCCTCTTTCCGTCATTCCGATGGCTCTCAGCTGGGCAAATTCATTTCGTCTCAGCTGAAGATTACTCATGGTGACGTTAATGGTATTAAAAATATTTATCAAAACGATGATCAGGATCACCAATGCCACCACAAGGATTATCTTGATACTGATCAGCGTATCGAATATACCGGCTACAAATCCTGATGATTCCACATCCATTCCTACTGGAGCATCAGTATCCATATCCTCTAAGTAGTTAGGCCCTCCAAAAAGATCTATGGTACTGTTCTTGGTAAGATCCGAACTGAAAATATTTCCTACCCGGAACTTAAAGCCTGAATACTCATTTGCCGTCAAACTGGTTATTTCAAAATAATGATTCAAAGGAACGATGATAGCAGGCTGCGCTCCTTTTCTATTGGGATCATCCCTCAGAATCCCCTCCACCACGAAGGTTTGGCACTTTCCTTCCTCCACCAGCTTTTCTCTGGCAGAGTTTATGATCCAGTTTTCCTTATATTTATTGTAAGCCCCCACTATATCTCTATAATATTCATAGGGGTCATCTTCGTCGTCATTTTCCTCAGCCCTCTTATGCATCTCATTATCATAGGCTTTGGCATTTACCAGTTCCTCCTGAACCCTTCTGTATAGCAAAGCAGGATCCACTACCGTTATCTCATCTCCCAGCTTCAGTTCGGTAAGATTAAACAGTCTGGTCTGAGGGAAAAGATAAGAATCTGAAAAATCCTGTTTTTCCGTAATTTCGGCCTGGTTCACAAGGAGGATTCCATTTTCTGAAAGCTTTGTTGTGCCTTCGATCAGATTATCCTCACATCGTTTAAAATCCTCATCATCATATCCATAGATATCTATCTGGGATTTCTTTATTATCTCATCATCGGAATAATCCGAGAAGCTGTCCCTTTCGTCCACCTCCAGCACTTCCTTCACAGGATAATCAACCAGTCCCTTACCACTGTCTCTGAAGGCTTTTCTTTCCTTTTTCTTTTCAAGAGTTTCAGGTGAGTCCAGGGTATCCACAATCCCGGGATCACCATATAATGCTACCTCAAAGGTATTATCTTTATAATCATCTGTAAGATTCTTATATATCAGGGCATCCTCAGCGGTGTAAAGCGTGGTCTTATAGATACATTTCGAAGCATCTATACCATTTAATGCTCTTATCTTCTTTATTTCATCAGGGGAATTAAGTCCCAGCTTCCACTCTTCATAGGTCTTCACCGGCGTGGTGCTGGCTTCCGAATATTGCTGATAATACCCTAACCTGGTATTTATTACAGCCATGGTTCTTCCAAATACGCCGATTATTCCACCGGTTACAAAAACTGTAGCCAGACCAAAGGCCATGGCAAAGGTTGTCTTTGCAGCTCTCGATCCGTTTCTCTTGATATTTTTATAAGCATAATCTCCTTCAATACCGAAGATAACCTTCCAGATACCGCTTCTGACTTTCTTTATTTTTTTATTTTTAATTCTATAGGTTCCCCGGACAGCCTCTATGGGATTTACAGCTATCGCGCTCCTTAATCCATCCCTTATGGCAAAGAACATATCGCCGTAAAATGCTAAACATAGAAGAATTATTGGAATAAAATGAAATTCCCAGGGGAAAGCAAAACTCTTACATATGGGGATACTTATGATATATCCCAGGATCAGTCCGCCGGCTATTCCGATGGATTCCAGTATAAATGATTCTCTGAAAACAATGGCTCTGAGCTGTTTTTTTGTAGCACCTATGCATCTCAGATTTCCGTAGTCCTTTATTCTTTCCATGGCGGATATCTGAACGCTGTTTCTTATAATTCCCACACCAACAACTGCGAAGATATAGGACACTAAAAGACAGGCAAGCAAAATGATATAACCCATACCATTATTATCAAGAAGATATGTCCACAAAAGCTCCTCATTCAGCTCCGTTTCCACATTATATTTTTTCTGAATATAACCGTTATAATACTTTATAAGAATTGGCAGCCTGATATTTATATGGAGTGCATTTCCATATACGGTTTCATCAGCCCCGGTCCAGGAATAAGCCTTGCCTAAATATGCTGACCTGACAAATCTCTCATTTACGATGTTTTCAATAGCCGTCCTGTCATCTGTCAGAATAAGGATTTCGAAATCATTATCCTTTCGAATGACATTTCTCTGAAGGTCCACCCAGTTTGCCACTGTGTTTAAAAATGCAAACAGACACATGGCCACCAACATACATCCTAAAGTTGTGATAAGAGACTGATTCCTGTTTTTCAGCAGATACCTGCTGCCAAGCTCTCTATAGTCTTCCATATTGTAACCTCTCATATTAAGCGTGTTACAGCTCTATCTCATCATCAGCCTTATCTGTATCCTTAAACAAGGTACCATCCTTTATCTGTATGATTCTGTCAGCCTCCCGGGCAATCTCCATATTATGTGTAATTATTACAAGAGTCTGTCCGATATCTCGAACAGACTCCTTAAGAAGATCCATTACCTCCCGTCCGCTCTTTGAATCCAAAGCTCCCGTTGGCTCATCTGCCAGAATGAGCTTTGGATTATTTGCAAGAGCGCGGGCAATTGCAGTTCTCTGCTGCTGACCGCCGGACAACTGATTCGGAAGATGCTTTCTTCTCTCCGAAAGTCCCAGCAGTTCTATTACATGGTCAATATAATCTTTATCAGGTTTTTTATGGTCCAGAAGAACAGGCATCTTAATGTTTTCCTCCACGGTCAGAACCGGAATCAGATGATAGGCCTGAAATATAAATCCTATCTTTCTGCGTCTGAAAACACTGAGCTCGTCATCGTTATATTTAGTAATGTCCTTTCCATCCACGAAAACAGTTCCATCGGAGGGAGTATCTACTCCACCCATAATATTCAGCAGGGTAGACTTTCCGCTTCCGGACGCACCCACGATGGATACCATGCTTCCTTTTTCGATTTCAAGATCAACCTTATGAAGAGCAAGCACCTGGCTTTCCTTTTCTCCATAGATTTTAGTTACCCCATTTAACTTAACGATCTTGTCCATATTATTCCTTTCCTTCTCCCAAATGTATCTGGTACTGAGAGTTCTAATCTATCAGTCTACTGAATCCTCATTTACAGGGAATGTAAAATATGTATCAGGATATGGTTCATCATCCAATGTGAAATGCCACCATTCTGTATCCAGTGGTCTGAAGCCGTGAGATGTCATGGCATCTCTCAGAATCATACGATTGTTGTACTGCTCTTCTGTAATGTCCTTATAATCAGGATGGGATAACTCTCCGAAGAAATCAAAGGTACCACCCATATCAACTTCCTTCTCTGTCTTCATATCGAAAAGTGTAAGGTCTAATGTACTTCCTCTGCTGTGACCTGAATGCTTATCGATATATCCCTGATCAAAGAGAACTGATTTATCAAGATCAGGATAGAAATAATCCTTCATCTTTGTATCGTCTATATCCTCAGCCCATCTTACGAAATGAGTTACTGCCTTCTGAGGACGATATGCATCAAATATCTTCAATCTGTATCCTTTTTCAGCCAGATCATCACTAACTTCCTTAAGCTTTGCTGCAGCTTCCTTTGTAAGAAGTGCTACCGGCTCTTCATATCCATCTACTCTTGCACCTACAAAGTTATAGGTTGAATAATATCTGATCTCTAATATTGCATCAGGAACTGCTTCACTCAGAAGTACAAAATCCTCAGAGTTTCCGGAAAGCTTATAGCCATCTGCATCTGTAACAGTTGCATCCTCTGTTTCCTCAGCATCACCGGCTGAATTCTTCTCAACCTTTTCTATATCCTTTGACTGATCAATGGTAAGATCAATGTCTGCAAACATTTCACCATCAGGAATTTTCATTTCAAAGCCTTCTGTATAATCCCAGGTGAGATCAGCTGTTTTAATATCAAGTCCGAGAACATGTCCACCCTTAGTTCTGTCATCTGAAACAAAGTGAAGATGCCAGCCTGTTGCATTCAGGTCCTTCATATAAGGAGGACAGTAAAGGCCTACCACCGTACCCTTTATATTCTCATAATCAAAGAAGGTCTGATCTGTTTCAAGAACCTCTGCCAGTGGCTTATATGGTTCCTCCTGAGCCAGCTCACTTCTTACATTCATAGCATCGAATTCTCCATCGATTCTTACCATGTAGAACTGATTTGGTCCAATTTTGTCCACCTTTTCATTCAGCTTACTAACAAGGGAGTCCATGTCATTTACTTCAGACAATTCTTCCACCTCATCTCTGTCAAAGAAGGTTACATTAGAAAATGGTATGGTTTCATCATCAGGTACTTCCTCTACGCTTCCGTCACCTGCTGCACGATAAATCTTACCATCCACCATGATCAGCTCACCATTCAGCTTATCAAAGGTTCCGATTCCTATGTCACCATGTTTCTTAAGCTCTTCAGCTGAAATGCTTCCGTGATAATCACCAAAGGTAAGTCCCTGAAGAAGTGATACCTGAAACAGAACATCTGTATCTACAGGTTCTGCTTCTGTCTCTGTTGCTATTACAACCGGCTGCTCTGTTGTGGCAGCTTCCTTCTGTCCAAATGCACCGCATCCGGTCAGTAACATCATGGCTGCCAGAGATGCCGCTATAGATTTTGCATGTTTTATTTTTTTCATATCCACATTCAATCCTTTCTAAATATTTATTGCACTGTTCATTTTACTATATATGAATAGTTACAGTCCTCCCTATTTTACCATAAAACTTACATCTATACAAAAATCTTATTATTCTTTGTTGACTCAAACATCACTTATGTTATTATGTCATATAGATGAATTACGAAATCTATGTAGGGGGATTAGTAAATGGACAATCAGCCTTTTGATCCGGATCAGTACTACGATCCAAATCAGGTTCCACAGAATCAGAATATGCAGCCGGGGCAGAATCAATATATGCAACCCGGGCAGAACCAATATATGCCTCAGAATCAGCCAGGGCAGAACCAGTACATGAACCAAGGTCAGCCGGAGCAGAATCAGTACATGCCTCAGAGCCAGCCAGGTCAGAACCAATATATGCAACCCGGGCAGAATCAGTACATGAACCAAAGTCAGCCAGGGCAGAATCAATATATGCAGCCAGGGCAGAATCAGTACATGAACCAAGGTCAGCCAGGGCAGAATCAGTACATGAACCAGAACCAGTATATGCAACCGGGGCAGAACCAGTATATGCCTCAGAATCAATACATGCCTCAGGGACAGAATCAGCTGGGCCAGCCACCCTATCCAAAAGGGGAAAATATGATGTCTCCCGAGGATAAACAAACAGCCACTATCCTTTGTATAATCTCACTTGTATGTATGTTTGTTATTCCAACTGTTTTAACTGCAATTTCCGGCATCTTCGGGGATACCTCATCAAATACTAACTCCAGTAGTCTTGACACTCTGTCTACGTTTTTTGTAAGTATGGCCGGACTATCCGAGCTGGCAGCCTGGGTTCTTATGATAATCGTAAGAGTTAAGTATAAACAAAGCACCTTCGGAAAGGTATTGATGTGGGTATATATCTCTATTCTTATACTTATGGTCATCGGAATAGCACTGCTTATATTCTCATGTATTAGCTGCGTGCGCCAGTGCCCGCAGTAATGAGGTATGAATAATCATGTATATACCTGAATTAAAATATACCTTTTACGGCCCCATTGTACTTTTTTCAATACTTATAGGAATAATTGTGGCCTGCCTGCTGATGCATAAAGCAGGAGTAGAAAAGAAAAATGCCATCTACACGGCAGTTCTTACCTTTGTATCCATCATCACATTTTCCTTTATCATGTCCTTCAATCTGACAAAGGACATTCGAAAGGTTGGTTTTGTTGGAGCAGGAGGAGCACTGGGACTCATAATAGGAATAATCATTTCGGTGCTTATTCACCGGGATCACATCCGGGAATCAATATGTGCCTGGATTATCTCAGCACCCCTTATGTACGGCCTGTCAAAAATAGCCTGCCATATAGCAGGCTGCTGCAACGGAATTCCCTACTCGGGACATCTGGCTGTTTCCTACGGAGCTAAAAGTGGTGAAAGCTTCTTTCCCGTCCAGCTTGCCGAAACAGTATGTTTCCTGATAGTCTTCGCACTGGGACTTATCCTGTATTTCAAATTAAAGGATAAGCTGCTTACCGCAAGCATCATACTGATGCTGTCAGCACTTACAAAGATTGGCCTGGAATTTCTAAGGGAGTCCCACATAGGACAGACCATTTCCACATATCAGATCATAGTTTTCAGCATCGCAGCAGGCGGTGTGATGGCTATATATTTTATCAATCGAATAACCACCAAAAAAGGTGACGCCCCTGTCTAGGGTGTCACCTTCTTTATTTTTACCTCAAATACCAGCATGGAGTCTTCCACAAAAGCAGTGATGGTACCCTTTTGTTTCTCCATCAGAAGTCTTGCTATATAAAGTCCCAGCCCGGCTCCGCCTTCGCTTCTGGCCTTGTCTGCCCGGTAGGTTCTGTCAAATATATGATCTATATCAATATCTTCAACATTTTCAGCCTTGTTGGATACCCGGATAATTGCAAACTCAGCATCCGCCACATCATCCAACGTAACCCCAAAGCTGTCCTTCGCATATTTAAAAATATTTCCGAAAAGATTGCTGAACACTCTGGTAAGCATACCCTTATCAGCTCTCACATAAACACTTCTTTTAGGAAATGATATCTCCGGCGTCAGATTGTTCTGACGAATCAGTGTCTCATTTTCTATAATGAATTCCGACAGAAAAGGTATCAGGTCAACCTCGCCGAGTTCCACACTGTTACTATCACTTTCCAGCACTGAAAGCTCAAAGAATTCATCTACCATGGTTTTAAGGGTAGACGCCTTCTTCTCGGATATTTTCAGATACTCCCTTCCCTTCGGTGAAAGCTCTTCCTTTTTCATCATCTGAAGATTTCCCTTTATTACTGTAAGGGGAGTTCTCAGATCGTGAGCAATATCGGATATGGACTGCTCCAGCTGCCTTCTGGTTTTTTCCGTTTCCAGCTTCAGGGATTTCTGATATTCCAGATTATCATTTATCTCCGCCGCCAGATTTTCCACATCCTTATCCATAAGACTGACCCGGAGCTGTCGGTTATAATTCTCTTTTCTGGTTTTGGATAATTCTTCCTTCAGATTCCTGACATTCATTTTTATGATCATTATTTTCGCCAGGAGAATCAGAATCACAACTAAAAGAATTATCATGCATATGATATATATATTCATTTTCCTTTACCTGGAGAGCTTATAACCTATGCCCCAAACCGTTTCTATAAATTCCGTTTCCGTTGCTTTCTTTAATTTACTTCGAAGGTTACTCATATGCACATTGATGGTATTGTCATCATAGCAGTAGGTATCCTCCCATACCGTCTCATAGAGATTAGCCTTGGTAAATGTCTTCTGGGGATTCCTCAGAAAAAGCTCCAGCAGATGCATTTCCTTGAAGGTAAGTTTTACAGGCTCACCATTAAAGGTGACAGAGTTAAGATCCAGATTCATTTCCAGTCCATTATGTGTCAGTATCCGGGAACTATGAAGCTCCCTTTCTCCCAGCTCACCACTTTCCTGTTTATCATCGACCTCCACCCTTCTGAGAAGTACCTCAATACGCACCAGCACCTCATCCAGATCAAAGGGTTTGATAATGTAATCATCCGCTCCCATGCGAAGCACTTCCAGTCTGGTATCCTTCATGGTCTTTGCAGAGATTACAATCACAGGAGTATTGCGTCGAGCAGAGTCTTCAGATTCCCGAAGTTCCTTTATAAGTTCTGCTCCGGATTTATAGGGAAGCATCATATCCATGAGAATAATATCAAAGTATTCCTTTCCCATTATCTCAGATGCAGTCCTGCCATTTTCGGCCTGGGTTATGCTATATTCATTACTCTCAAGAAAGTCTGTCAGAAGCTTTCTTATCTCTCTGTCATCTTCAATTATAAGCACATTCTTCATTCAGATTATGTCCTCTTCGTCAATCAACCATGCGTTTTACATGCTCGATGTCAATAGTTCCATCCTTTTCAGGAAGTCTCATCAGACCAAATCCAAGCTTTGGCATTTTACTTAAATCAATACTCATCCCAAATACCTCCTATGGGTTGATCACATTAAAAACTAAGCCAAACAACTATATCTTTTATTATATCATTCATATAAAAATTCATAAACAAAATATATTTAAAAATAGAAACTTATCTGTTATAGTGCTATAATACCCAAAGCTTTGAAGATGAGGATTCCATATGAATACAGTTCAAAAAAGAAACAACATCAAAAGTATACTTCTGAAATTTCTGCCGGGCTATGGGTGGAAGGCATTGATCATTATGTACACAATTAATGTCCTTGTTTATAACGGCAGCAGATTTCTTACCCAGAACAGGCACCATTATTTACTGGATTTTTCCCTGGATAAAATGATTCCATTTGTGGCGGAGTTTGTCATAGTTTATATTCCCATTGCTTATCTGCAGTGGATCATAGGATTCATAACAATAGGCAGAGCCAGAAAGGATATATGCTACCAGGTTATAAGCGGAGAGATTATATCCAAGCTTATGTGCCTTGCATTCTTTCTGATTTTTCCCACCACACTGATCAGACCTGAGATTTCCGGAAATGATTTTTTCAGCGAATTTGTAAAGTGGGTTTATAGAATGGATACTCCAGACAATCTGCTTCCATCAGTTCATTGTCTGGAAAGCTGGGTTGTCACCAGGGGCTGTTTTAAAATAAATAGTCTTCCCAAATGGGTTAATCCGCTGAATGTCATAATTACAATACTTGTATTTCTATCTACTGTTTTTATAAAACAGCATTTGATAATAGATGTGGTAATGGGTGTTCTGGTAGCCGAAGCCGGACAGCTTATTATGAAATATGTTATGAAGAAAATAAAAGCTCATGACAATGCAAAACTTAAGAAAGAGGTTCCGATGTCATAAATGACATACGGAACCTCTTTTATAGGGGAAGATTTTACTTAACCTTTATTATGAAGGTTATTTCTTTATAACCTGCCTTGTAGCTGTCATCTCCTGCAGCACTTGCAAAACCATTACTACCAATCAATGCGGCTCCTACCGAAAACAGCAGGATCATAAT